>DATGLT010000037.1:0-8132 GCA_035294005.1 Verrucomicrobiia bacterium | reverse complement strand
CACCGGAGAGTCCCCTCCGAGGAGGAACTCCTCAAACACAGAATCCCGTACAACGAAGGTTCTGTGGGACTAAACCCCTCAGCCGTCCCTTCGGGACTCATGCCCTTCGCACCGCACTCCCAAGGTTGAAACCTTGGGCTATTTGCAATTGTCCCTCCGGGACAGCGGGATACCGCCTGGCGACGGAAACTGACCAGGCAAAGGCAACGGATGTCCCCGGTGCAAAAAGATGCTCGGGCCGGGGGTTTGGCATTGTTTTCCCGTCCCGAAAGGGACGAATGGCACTAGCCCAAGGTTTCAACCTTGGGTCCACTGTACAAAGTCGATAAGTCCCGAAGGGACGGCTGGAATCGTGGGCCGATTGTGGGACCTCAGCACCGGTTAAATGTCCGTTATCAACCAGGAACACGTCACCAGAGAGTTCCCTCCGAGGAGGAATTCCTCACGGTGCTTTTCAAACACAGAATTCCCCTACCACGAAGGTTCCTGTGGGACTAACCCCGCAGCCGTCCCTTCGGGACTCATGGCCCTCGCACCGTACCCCCAAGGTTGAAACCTTGGGCTATTTGCAATTGTCCCTCCGGGACAGTCGGGATACCGCCTGGCGACGGAAAACTGCCCAGGCAAAGGCAAACGGCTGTCCACGCTGCAAAAACGATGCTTCGGCGCAAGCCTTGGCATTGTTTTCCGTCCCGAAAGGGACGGATGGCACTAGCCCAAGGTTTCAACCGCTTGGTTTACGGTGCAGGGTCGTCGCGGTTCCATTTGTTATTTGTTCACGCCGGTTCGTCGGCGGGAGGCGGCGATTGACCCTGAGTCGGTCCTCCCTTCCTTTTGTTCACGGCCTGTTTCAGGATGTATTCAATCTGGCCATTCACACTGCGCAGTTCGTCCGCGGCCCAGGTTTCCAGCTCCGCCCAAAGCATGGGGTCGATCCGCAGCAGAAATGCCTTTCGCTCGGCCATGGGCTCAGGAGTAGAGCGTGCCGGTGTTGACGACGGGGTGAACTTCGGATTCGCCGCATAGAACGACCATCAGGTTGCTGACCATCGCCGCCCGGCGTTCATCGTCCAGCTGCACGACGTGCTTTTCGGCGAGTTCTCGAAGCGCCATGTCCACCATGCTCACCGCGCCGTGAACGATTTTTTGGCGGGCCGCAATCACTGCTTCGGCCTGCTGCCGTCTCAGCATCGCCTGCGCTATCTCGGGCGCGTACGCCAGGTGGGTCAGCCGTGCTTCTTCCACCGCCACACCGGCTTTGGATAATCGTTCCTGCAATTCCCGCCGCAAGGCTTGGGACACTTCGTCCACTCCGCTGCGCAAAGTAATCTCGTTTTCCTCGCCGTGGTCGTATGCAAATGCGCTGGCCAGGTGGCGAATAGCAGATTCGCTCTGGATGCGCACATACGTCTCGTAATCGTCCACATCAAACATCGCCTGCGCCGTGTCCTCCACGCGCCACACAATCACCGCCGCGATCTCTATCGGGTTGCCCCGCTTGTCGTTCACCTTCAGTTTGTCGCTATTGAGGTTTCGCACCCGCAACGAGATTTTATTGCGAGATCCGTGGCGCAACCCTGTTTCCGCTTCACGCCCCTTTTCCGATGCCGTAACACGGTTCCCGGTTTTCAGCCCGTTCGAGTAAAACGGGTTGCCCCAATGGAATCCGCTGTCGCGCACGGTCCCTTTATATCTTCCAAATAAAATCAGCACCCGCGCCTGGTTGGGCTGGAGAGTGAAGAAACCCGGCATGAGAAACACCGCCAGGATCATTCCGACGATGCCCGCGATGAATAAAGGCCAGACAGGATGGCCGCCGTTGCTGTTGGTCAAAGCAATTGACGTGATAAAGGCCGCTATGCTCGCCACTTCAAGGAGAATGACCAGAGGCAGCATGACTGCGCCCGGCAGGACAGAGCGAGGAAGCTCGCGATTTGGATTCAAAGAGTTCTGATTCATAAGGAGCCTTTCGGTTAAAACTATGTTATCGATATGATATCACAATGAAATCAAGTGTCAAGTAGCCTTGTTGTGACCAGGATAAGATCCAGGACGTTAGGAGTTTGGGTGCTGCATCCGCCGCATTCTCGGCGGCTGCGAAGCGCTAGGGGATGGGGGCGACGTGGCCGTCGCCGTGCAACACGTTCTTAGTGCCGTTAGTGCTGCCGGGATGGAAATTCTCGTAGTCGTACATGAGACGCGCTTTGACGGCCGTCATCTGCACACCCTGAATGACGCCGGGCAACACGATGGGCTGGCCATTGGCTTGGTAGTTCCATTCATAACTGGAACCCTCGCGCTCGAAAAACTTTTGCCCATCGCGCGGACAATGAAAGATCTGCTTGGTTCCGGCGACGTTATTGGACAGAACGTCGACGATGCGGGGATACACGTTGGTGGGATTGACTGGTTGGGTTGGGAGCCGCTCGGCGTAGGGAAGTCTTCCCTGGTTTTCGTCGGCATAAATCGAGAGGGCGATTCCGATTTGGCGCAGATTGCTGATGCATTTGGTATCGAGCGCCTTTCCCTTGGCGCGACTGAAAGCGGGCATTAGCAGGGCGGTGAGCACGCCGATGATCCCGATGACCACCAGTAACTCAATCAAAGTGAAAGCGGTGCTCCAGCGCAGGTGACGTGAGAGCATGCGGCTCATTACTTTTGCTTTCCAGAGAGAACCCGGCGATCATGGGCGAGGCGCTGGTCAATCGTTCCATCCTTGAGCCGGTTCTCAATTCGGGTTTCCAAATCCGCCTGTTGAGCGGCCTGCGCCGCGGGCGAAAGGGCAGGCTGGCCCTGCGGTTGGCCGCCACCGTTGAGGCCCGCGCCTCCGCCACCCGCGCTTCCACCTCCGCCTCCGCCAAACCCCGCACCTTGCGTTGCAGTGGCAATTTGCTCCAGAGTTTGCTGGCGCTCCTCGGGTGACATCGTTGAGACCAGCGCTTCGAGGGCGCGGTCCGGCGGGATCGTCTCAACCGGTTGGGCGGCGGCAACCTGGTTGGTGTCATCCGGAGCGGCGTTCGCGGGGACGGTCACGGCGCGTTTTACAAAAGTTGAGCCATTGAGCGGCTGGAGTGTATAAACGCGGTCCCAGTTTCGGTGGAATTGTTTGGCCAGTTTGGCGACCGCCTTGTCGAAGGGGACTTGTTGAAACGTAACAGTAGCTGTGCCGTTGATGCCGTCCTCAGGCACGACCTGCGCTTTGGAGAATCGCGACAGGGCTAATGCGGCATACGGGGCGTCTTTTCCCGACAGCTGGGCCGAAACCAGCTTGTTTTCACTGCGCAACGTGTTGGCGAACCCGCCCAGGTTGATCTGTTGCCATGCGGCCAGCTGCTGTAATGCCGCCCAGCCATTGCCCTGAGCCGGAACGGCCCCTTCCAGCACCTGGTTAAATTGTGCTCGCGATTTCTTTGTTAGATAAATCGGATACAACTTTGTCCAGCGCGAGTCCGTTTGCAGCCCAACGATGTTCAGAACCTCATCCAGGGGGACATTGTGGACGTTTAAAGTGACCCTCCCGCCCACATCTTTGCTGACAATGATGTTTTCCCAGGTCTGCCATCGGAGCTTTGAAACAACCCGCCGAACTTCCATGTTGTGCACGTTGAGGGTGACCAGGTTTTCATGCGCTCGGTACGCCCGGTACCCTCCCCAAAGCACAACCGCCACTAAGACCGCCGTAATAATCCGGATGGGCTTCATAGTCGAAAATCTAGTGCAGCGCTCCAACGGCGCAAGTGAAATAAAACTCTGATAATATGAATCTTACTACTTCCGCTACATTCAGGTTAAACGCCACGGGTCTCTCGAACCTTCGTACTTTTCTGGCGCAACCTTTAATTCCGGAGGCGCCGCGGCGTTTTCCTCGCAGCCCGACACCATTTCCCGTTTCATCCAGAACACCGCAACCGCCCGCCTTGTTTCATAAAAATTAACAGGCCGGCACAATTTCCAAGCGCCAGGGTTTACCGGGGCAGGCGCACCGTGAAAACCGAGCCGCGGTTGACTTCACTGGATACTTCAACGGTTCCGCCGTGCGCTTCAACCACCGCTTTCACCAGGCTTAAACCCAACCCCAGTCCGCGTTGAGAACGGCTTTTGTCCCCGCGATAGAGACGTTGCCAAACCTTGTCGCGTTCCTCCTCCGGAATGCCAATGCCGGTATCTTCGAAAATCGCGACCGCGTGTTTTTCTTCGCATCGAATCCGGATGATGACCCGCCCTTTCTCAGGCGTATATTTAATGGCGTTGTCCAGCAGGTTGGCGAACACCTGCCGCATCCGGGTGCGATCGACTTTGGCCTCGCACGGAGCCGGCAGATCTGTTTCAAGAGTGATTTGCTTTTCCTCGGCCACATACTGGTAAAGGTCGGCAACTTCGCGCGCGATTTGGCAAAGGTCGAGCGAGTCCCGCTGGAGCTTCATCATGCCGGTCTCGGCCTCGGTAATATCCATCAGCGCGTTGAGCATGCTGAGCATGCGTTCGGATTCCTCGACACAGTCGGCTAGAGCCTCACGGGCCGTGTGCGGCGGGGCTTCGGGCTGGAGCGCCATTTCGGCCATGCCGCGAAACCGAGC
The DNA here is from genome assembly GCA_035294005.1 of Verrucomicrobiia bacterium. Taxonomy (GTDB): domain Bacteria; phylum Verrucomicrobiota; class Verrucomicrobiia; order Limisphaerales; family UBA8199; genus JANXQE01. The sequence continues at coordinate 3,555 of DATGLT010000037.1, read as the reverse complement.
CAGTGGCGTGCGCAAATCGTGAGCGACGTTGTCGAGCGACTCGCGCATCGCTCGAATGAGGCCCTGGTTTTTGTCGAGCAGCGTATTGAACAACCGCACCAGCTCGTCGAGTTCGTCATCCGATCGCCGGACCGGCACACGGGAATCCAGCTGACCGGTGCGGATGATCGAACGCGCGGTTGCGACGATTTGGCGCACGGGCTGCATTGCGCGGTTGGCGAAGAATGCGCCGGCAAGGAAACCCAGGGCCACCGTGGCGCTGCCGGTGAAAATGAAGTTGCGGCGTATCGGGTTTAAAACGGCGGTGCGGCTGTTGGTCGTGCGGCCGACTTGCAACAGGGAGCCGTCGGGGAGAACGTCGCCGGCCAGCATAAAATCTCGCTCGGTATTTTGCGGAATCCGAATGACGCCCACCGGCCAGCGCAGGCCGGTGCGGCCGATCGGCACATCGCGCACGGTCACCCAGTCTTCCGGCCACCGGACGAACGTCACGATGTCAAACGGATTGACGACCCGCAGCAAAAGCGTGTGCTGCACCTGGGGTGGTTCGCTGTCCCACCAGGCTCTCAATCCCATGGCGCCGCCCGCTTCGTACACCGCCGCGACCTCTTTCCACCGCGCTTCGAGCACCTCACGGTCCTTGCCCCCGATGGCTGCGGCCAGGAGGTAGTAGGCAAAGGCAAGCAACGCCAGGCCGCTCACGGAGAAAACCAGCGCGTACCAAAGGCTCAGCCGCAACGCGATGTTGCGCCGAAACGGTTCAAGCAGGCTTGAGAACATAACCCACTCCCCGAACCGTGTGCAGCATGGCCTTGTCCTTGTCCACTTTGCTGCGCAGCCGGTGCACCAGCACGTCCACAACATTGGTCTGCGGATCAAAACTGTAATCGAAGATATGCTCGAGGATCATCGTCTTGGTGACCGGCCGGCCGGCGTGGCGCATCAGGTATTCGAGCAACGCGAATTCACGGGGCTGAAGGTCGATTTTCTCACCGCCACGGCGAACTTCGCGGCTCAGCAAGTCCAACGCCAGGTCCCCCACCGTCAGCCGCGTCGGTTCCGGCGATTGACTGGCTCTTCGAATCAGGGCCTGCACCCGGGCCAGCAGTTCAGAGAATGCGAACGGCTTGGTCAGGTAATCGTCCCCGCCGGATTGCAGCCCCTTGACCCGGTCATCCACGCTCGCCTTGGCGCTAAGAATCAGGATGGGCATGCGCACACCCTGTTTGCGCAACTGCTCGATCAGGCTCAGCCCGTCTACTTTCGGAAGCATCAAGTCCACAATCGCCGCGTCGTACGGAATCGTTTGCGCCTGATACAACGCGTCTTCGCCATCGGATGAATGATCCACCGCAAAGCCGCTTTGCTTCAGTCCGTTCACCACGAAGGACGCAATCTTTTTGTCATCCTCGACCACCAGGATTCGCATCGGGTCTAGCATAGTGAAAAAATTTCAGGACGGACAGGGCGATTGTCGGGAAACAAAAAGAACCCTCCCGCGCCGGAGTGCTCGGTCGCGGGAGGGTTGGTTGTATGCACTGAGCGGGAAATCAGCCCGCGTTGCTTTCGTCTACGACGACATAGTGGCTGCCGCCGTCACGCCAGACGCGTAAGAGGGTCTTCTTGTCATCGGTTGCTTTTTCGGTCAGTTGAACGGCTTCCTGGGCGTTCTTAACCGGTTTGCGATTGATCTCCTGGATCACGTCGCCCGGCCGCAAGCCCGCTTCGGCCGACGGTGAGTTCGGGTCGACTTGCGTCACCACCGCGCCTTTGACGTTGCTAGGCAGGCTGAACTGCTGCCTCGCGTCGTTGTCCAGGTCGGAGACGGACACGCCGTTGAGCGTTCCAGTGTCGTCCGGGTTGCTGTTGCTGTCGTTTTTGGCCAGCCGTTCGGTTCCCGGCAGTTCCTTCACGGTCACGTCGATGGTTTTGCTCTCGCCGTCGCGCAGGATTTTAACCGGCACCGTTTCCCCGGGCTGAGTGCGCGCCACTTCCAGTTTAAGATGGCGGCTGTCGGTCACTGTCTTGCCGTTGAAGTCCAGGATTACGTCTCCGCTCTTGAACCCGGCCTTTTCAGCCGGGCTTTTCGGAGTGACGTCTCCGACCAGCGCGCCCTTGGTGTCCTTAAGTTTGAACTCCTTTTCCAGCGCAGGAGTAATGTCCTGGATCATCACGCCGAGATAACCGCGGGTGACGTGGCCGTCTTTGACAAGACTGCCCATGACATCGCGGGCGATGTTGACCGGGATGGCGAAGCCGATGCCCTGGTTGCCGCCGCTGCGGCTGAGGATCGCTGTATTGATTCCGATCAACCGGCCTTCGGCATCCACGAGCGCGCCGCCCGAGTTGCCCGGGTTAATAGCCGCGTCGGTCTGGATGAAGTCTTCATAGTCCAGCCCGATAGCTCCCCCGCGGCCCGTTGCGCTCACGATTCCCGTCGTGACGGTCTGGCCAATTCCAAAAGGATTGCCAACCGCCAGCACGACGTCCCCCACCTCCACTTTGTCGCTGTCGGCCATGGGAACAGCCGGCAAATCTTTGGCGTCGATTTTGATCACGGCCACGTCGGTCTTGGGATCGCGTCCTACCACTTTGGCGGTGAATTCACGTCCGTCCTGCAACGCGACTTTCACCTCGTCGGCTCCATCCACGACGTGGTTGTTCGTCAGGATATAGCCGTCCTTTGTGGCAATGACACCCGAGCCGATCCCTTCCTGGCGCGGCGTGCCGAATTGATGGCGCGGATTGCGGCCCTGGAATGGATCCCCGAAGAAGCGCCGCATCAGGTCGTCCATCCCGTCCGGCGCCCCATTGAACGCCGTGTTGTGCAGCTTGGTCGTGGTAAAGACTTTCACCACACCGGGAGCCACTTTCTTGACGACGGGTGCGAAGCTCGAATGGCTCCCCACGTCGCGGACCAATGGCGTTTCATCAACCGGCGGGGCTTTGAATTGTTCCGACTTTGGTTTCTGGGTAAAGGCCAGGGCGGACCCGGCCAGCACTACGGCGCCACCGACTGCGATGGCTGCCATCCGATTACTCACATTTTTGAAGATGTTGTTCATACTGGTTAAATCGTCGCTTGTTGCTCTATTTTGTTTTCAAATCCTAAGACCAGTTAACCACAGCGGGATGACAGGAAACTTTCCCGGACATTACAGCTTTGAAAGGTTAATCGCCGAATGAGTGATGGGCCCATTCCATCGTGGCGGCGGTTCCAACTGGATGCCGCCACCCCTCAAGACCCCGCTTTATTTAAGGCGCTGGAACAAGTCGATCGGGAGTTGCGCGCGAGGTTTTCCATGAACCCGTCCCAGACCGCTGTTGGGATTCTGGACCTCCAAGCGGTTCGCCTCGCATGGTTGCGCCCGGACGAAATGATGTATGCCGCCAGCCTTTCCAAAATCGGGATATTGCTCGCCTTTTTTCAGTCGCATCCCGAGTTGGTTGCGAACCTGCCCGCGACGACCCGCCACGAGTTAGGGTTGATGATCAAGCAATCGAGCAACAGCACAGCCACGAGGTTTTCCCGCGAACTCGGGCTGAGAGAAATCC
>DATGLT010000036.1:0-10042 GCA_035294005.1 Verrucomicrobiia bacterium | reverse complement strand
CTTATTCTGTCTTGAGCCGGAAGAACAGGGTGCGCCCGCCCGTCGGCACCGTAACGGTATGTAAATGATCATCGCCCAAGATGAAGGAACCCGCCGGTTGCCATACCGCGCTTGGTCCGACCGACGGCGAGCTCAGCAGTTGGTAATTCGTGGCCGGGCCAACCCCCGAGTCGGGAAGGTTTGAGGGGGCTGCGAAGGTTATATTGGCATTGTTGGTCTGAACGGAAACCGAACCCGTTGTCACGTCTGCCTGGAAATACAAATAGAACGGGGCCGACGGTAAGTCCACGGGGCCACCGCTCGGACCGTTCGTGGACGTGTCAACCAGTTGCCACGTAATCTTGTACAGCCCCGGCTTGGTGAAGCTGTAAATCCGCCCGTGAAGATGACCATAAGGATCGGATCCGGGACTGCCATCCCCTTCACTGACATGGATCAAATTTGTGCCGCCGCGGAACGGTACCGGCAACGTCCACGTCAGGTTCGTGCTGTCGACTCCGTCCTGGCTTGTTTCCCAGAACCCAAACTGCGCGCCGGTCGGGCCTTCGATGCTCAGGAGCTTGACCTGGACAAAGGTGCCCAGGGCTGCCGCTCCCGGTTCGGGCCCGCCGTAGTCAGGCGTGGCGGCCAGGGCCACAAACACCAGGTCGCCAGTGTAGTAATATCCCAGGTAGGCGTCGTTGGTCGTGCCTTGGGTCAAGTTGAAGACGAACCCGGTGTCTCCACCAAAATCGCCGTCGTTCTGAAAAACGAGCGTCGCGCCGTTGGTATTCGAAGTGGCGCCCGCAGCCAGGTGATCGTGAGCGAACGCGGCGTAGGATCCGAAGGTTACAAGTAAAAGCGGGATAAATCGTTTCAGCTGCTTCATGGACTATTCAAATTGTTCGAAAGGCCGTCGGGGCGCACGAAGCGGCTGAAATCGTTGGTTAAAAGCGGAAAGACTCGCGCCCACGGCAGAAATTGAGTGTGGCTGTCGGCAAAAAGGTAATTGGCGCCGCGCTGGTGGACCGTGACCGCCGCCTGTGATTCGAACGAGCGCGGGGTGTAGCCTCCGGATTGAGCGTCAGCGAAGTGAAAATGATCCGAGCCAGTGTAATCTCCCCGAGCCTCGGCCAGGTGCAGCGTTTCGGAAGTCGCGGGCACGCGGGTCAGTTTTGAAAAATCGAGTTGTGGCGCTCCGAAAGGGTGCGGCGTGAGAAAATCATTGATCGCGTAACTGGTAATGCGCGTGCGGTTGGTGTCGAGAGGGCAGATGTACAGATTGGTCAATCCGTAGAGAGCCAGTTTCCCAATCCACGACGCGCCCTGGTGCGACGTCTCGGGCAAGGAGTCATTGTTGTCCATCTCGTACAACGCACAGCCCACCCCGATTTCTTTCAGGTTCGACATGCACTGGACGGCTTTGGCCTTTTGCTTGCCGCGGGCGAGCGCTGGAAGCAAAAAACTCGCGAGAATGCTGATAATCGTGATAACGACCAGCAACTCGATCAACGTAAATGCGGTTCTAATTCGGTTCATTCCAAGTCACGACGACGACAGCGCCGCTCGGGACGTACTCTCATTGAAATTGGGGCTGTACCAGCCCGGCGCTCGGGCCCCGGCAAAGGGCCGAGTGAAAAACAGAAGAGCTTAGCTGAACCGTGGAGGAGGGACTGGCGGTGGTTCCGCGACGAACCGCGCTTCAATGTTTCCGCTGCGTGGGGAAAAATACCAGGACGCGAGGGCGACCGGGTTGGCCCTGCGCAAATCGACGCACTCGAGTTTTTTGGCCTCGAACTGGCGTTCAGACTTGTGCTGGGTCCTCTTTGCTTCCGCTATCTTGTTGCACAGCGAACAGGGGTGCTTGCCATCGAATGTTTGGTTCAACGCCTCGGTCAGGGGCGCCTGTTGCGAATACGAGATGACCATCCCCAGCCATGCAACGGATTGGAATACAGCCCAATGAAGGCCGATTGACCCGGCCAGGGCAAGCGCTACCAAAAGCTTTGGCAGCTTTTTGATCACGCCCAAGCATAAACTCGCCGCCGCGATTGTCAACCGACCCACGGCCGGAGTGGCCAGGGCCATCCGTCGCGCGCGCTACACCGGGAGCGCAATGAAAAAAGTTGCCCCCGATCCTTCTTCGGCTTCGGCCCAAATCCGGCCCCCGTGTTTGCGGACGATTTGGTTCACGATGGCCAGGCCCACACCGGTTCCCTGGACGTCGCTTTCCCGGTGAAGACGTTGGAACGGTTTGAAAAGCCCCTTTGCTCGTTTCGAATCAAACCCAATACCGTTGTCGCGTACAAACACGACCGTCTCGCCTTGTATCGTGGTTTGCCCAACGGTAATCGTTGCGGCGTCGCGATCCCGGGTGTATTTGAGCGCGTTGTGCAGCAGGTTGTAGAATACCTGTTTTATCAGCCCGAGATCGCCCTTAACCTCGGGCAATGGTTCGAACTGCCATTGGACCTTCCGTCCCTTTGTTTCTTCCTCCAGCTCCGCCGCAACCCCCTTCACCACCTGGTTCAAATCCACCGGTTCAAACTGGATCTCTTCTTTTGCCAGGCGCGATAGCCTCAGGAGGTCCTCGAGCATGAAGTTCAATCGCGCCGCCGATGAAACCACCGTTTGCAGGTACTGTGTTTGCTGGGGGTCCAATTTCGAGCCCAAACTCTCCGACAACAATTCGGTGAAGGCGCGCAAAGCCCTTAACGGCGCGCGCAGATCGTGGGCGACGGCGTAACTGAAAGTCTCAAGCTCCTCGTAAGCCGCCAGCAGTTCTCCCGTGCGTTCGGCCACCAGTTTTTCCAGCCCGGCCGAATGCTGTTGCAGCCGCTCCTTGGCCTGCAGGAGTTCCGATTCCATCCTTTTCTGCTCGGTGATATCCCGCGCAATCTTCGACGCCCCCACCACCGTTCCGTACCCGTCCAGGATCGGTGAGATCGACAAGGAGACCTGCAGTTTTCGATGATCCTTGGTCAGGCGAATGGTTTCCAAATGGTCGACCCGTTCTCCCGCGCGAATTCGGGACAGAATCTCGGTCTCCTCGACCAGCCTTTCCGGGGGGATCAAAATGGAAATCGGCCGGCCGATCACCTCCTCGGGAGTGTATCCGAACATCCGAACCGCGGCCGCGTTCCAACTGGTGATCCGGCCGTGCAGGTCCTTGGAAATGATCGCGTCGCTGGAAGACTCCACGATCGCGGCCAGCCGGGCGCGAAACTGTTGCGCCGCTCGCGGTCCGCTCACGTCGCGGAAAACCAGAACGCCTCCCAAAACGGAGTCGCCGCTGCGGATAGGCGCCGCGCTGTCGTCAATCCAGTATTCCGCCTGGTTTTTGGCCCGCAGGATCGTGTGATTGGCAAGGCCGACCACCTGCCCGGTTTGAAGCGCGCGGGCAACCGGGTTCTCGACCCGCCGCCGGCTTTCTTCCTCGATGATGTGGAAGACGTCTTCGATTGCCTGGCCGATGGCCTCATCCGCCTTCCAGCCCGTGAGTGTTTCGGCCATCGAATTCATGAACGTGATGTTGCCGCTCTGGTCCGTCGTAATGACCCCGTCAGCGATGCTGGCCAGGGTGACCTGCAGCCGCTGCCTGTGCTCGTGCAGTTCGCTGCGGGCTCGCCGTTCCTGGCTGATGTCACGCGCAATTTTCGCAGCCCCTATCACTCGCCCGTTTTCAAACAGGGGTGAGATGGTGACGGCCACCTCAATCAGCTGGCCGTCCTTGCGCAGCCGTTGGGTTTCAAAATGTTCAATCCGCTCGCCTCGGTTGATCTTCCGCAAAATCTCGGTCTCTTCGGCGCCGCGTTCCGGCGGGATAATGACCGAGATCGGACCCCCGATCACCTCCTCGGCCGTGTAGCCAAACAACTTCTCCGCCGCCCGGTTCCAGCTGGTGATGGTTCCGCTTGGATCCTTGCTAATGATCGCGTCGTCGCTGGATTCGACAATCGAAGCGAGCAACAGCCGTGCGTCCTTTACATCGGGCAGAGGGTCCTGTTTCGGCATTTAAACAAAGAATGAACCAAAGCGCATTTCTACATAAATTTGATCATGATGGGGATGGGGTGAATAACTACCCGGTGCCGAGCCCGGCCGGTGCTGATTTAGGGTCTAGAAAAATCCCGACCCGCCCGACCTGCAATTGAGCAGACCGCACCTCGAAATCGACTTGCCGCCAGTGGGGATCCGGGCAAGACTCTTTCCCGACCAAACTCGCGGAAGGGTGGCTGAGTGGTTAAAGGCACCTGACTCGAAATTGTAAATCGCTCGTTATTAACGTTTTATCTAGTTTTTTCTCCACTTATCTTACATTGCAAAACCACTGGGTTAGAGGCTTTACTCGCATCTGATTTTAGGAGTTTGTTTTCTGGGTTTTTCCCGAATTATCTGCAAAATCGAGGACCCGTATCAAAAAGCAGTATCAAAAAGATCGCGCCCCCGTTTAATGCCACGGACCTGCAACTCCCTCCTTGGGCTTCGGTGAGACCTCGCTCGAAGCCCCCTCGGCCCAAACCGTGCAAAGGGAGTGTTAGGCAGGGCGAACGAACAAACAAATCCGTCGCGACGCTGGGTGCAACTTCGCATTTTTTTTTTGGGCGCTCGCGCTTCGCGCAGAGCGGGGATTTTGCCGCTGACGTTAAGTGATAGGCTGGTCGCCACTCCGAAACCGTCAGCGTTAGCCTACGCGGAGCGACGCTTGAGTTGCTCAGAAAAACCAGTTACGGGCCCGTGAATTCATCCGATTTGGCCACAGTGTCCGCGATCATCAGCGGTGTTGCATTGTCTGGTTTCATCAGCAGCCCATTGAATGAGCCGAAACTTTAGCCGAAAAAGTGAATTGTCCAGGTGGTCGCGGTATCGCTGCCCTCGCATGACCCACGCAACCGCGTCCCGTGTTTAACTGGCTTGATCGCGCAGATCCTCAGCACGGTAGAGTGGAGGTAGGCAAGGTTCCAGTTGAAGTTTTCTTCATCCGAAAACCCCGCTGTCACGCCCAGCCCCGGCCCCCAACCCGTCCCACCCCATGACTCCACTTTCGCATCCAGCAGAAAATAAATGCAGTCGGCCTGGTTGTTGATCTGGACGCCCACGGTCAGTCCGCTTCCTTGCCTCTCCACTTTCACAACCCGCGCCGTAAGCACCGGCTCGCGCTTCGCCCGGCCTGCGGCGACAAGAACACAGACCGCCACCAGCAGCAGAAAAGCGACGCCTGCAATCCGTCCTTTGGCCATGGCTGGGGTCTACTCCGGGTGGACGGGGCAATCAATCCTGAAACGTCGCGCCGGCCCGGGGCCCTGCGCCACACCAGCGGCCTTCACCGCTTCAAGCGTCTTGGCTCATTCACATCGTCCGGCCACAGCAGGAAGGCCGGTGGCCCGTCCAGGAACCCCGGCTTACCGAGCGTCCGCTCCATTATAAGGCGAGTGGGACGAACTGGATACTGTATAGTGTAGGGCCTGACAAAATTGATAATGGGGGCATGGCATTGTTTACCAATGCGGATTTAAATGTCAGAGGCGACTTGTCTCTAGACGCATTTTAAAGCCAAGTTCTCGAACGGTTGATTTTGGGCGAGTGCCAAGGATCCACGCTGGAAGCGGCCCAGTGACGCTTTCAAGCTCGAAGCCAAACGCAGCGCCGCGGATTATAGCGCAAGCGAGACTGGACCCGTCAAATTCGGGTAAAGGAACGCCAATTCGTGGTTGGTCGATCATTCAATCCACGAGCTACGGTTAGGGTGTGAATGTGGTTGATTTTCGGTCCTACTTGACCCGACCGAAGCGTCCGCGCAAATGGACTGCACAGGAGCAAAAGGCGCTGATCTTGGCATACCGGACGAGATCGTATTTCGCTTGCCCTGTGTGTGGTGCTGCGGTGGGAGCCCTGACTCAAGGCCATCGAGCCCTGTTCAAATGCGGGAGTTGCGGGAATGGAGCGATCCTCGCCGTCTAAATGTGCTCTTGCTGCCCGACCGCCTCGTCTCCTTGTCACCGCGTTCGAAGAAAGCTGTCGAGCCAAGCGGCAGCGCTCGCAACGTTGATGTTCTCTTTGGTAAGCCGGTGTGGAAAAAGTTGAGCGGCTCCCGTAGGGACCGCCCAACTTATCCGGTCCTCCTTTGCAACGAAGGGTTCATAAACCGATGTGGCTTCGCGATAAAGTGGGGGAAAGCACTTACCGTCTTTACCTGACTCGACAGCGACCCGCTCTAATACGGAAGTCAGCTGCTTGCAGCACTTTGGGGCTGTTACCCGAGTATCCTCGTGCTGAGCGTGGCGGAAGTTAAAGCAAAGGGAGGGACGGACAAAATGGATCGGAGGTCAATTTTACTCGCCGAGGAGGACGAAGCTTCCGCGGACCTGATCGGGATCGCCTTTAAAGAGGCTGGGGCGGAAAATCCGGTGGACGTTGTGGCGAACGAGGAAGCCACGACGGCCTACTTAGACCGGAAGATTCGGGAGGGTAGCGTCTCTTTGCCGGTGTTAATAATCCTAGGTTTGCGTATTGCAGACGACTTTGCGGTGTTGGGCTGGATCAAGACCCAGCCTGAATTGGTGGGGATACCTGTGTTCGTTTTCTCTGGCGAAGTCGCTGATTACGATGGGAGGGCCCGCGAAGTGGGAGCCTCTTACTACGCAGCAAAGCCCATGGGCTACGGCGAGCTGGCCGTGCTGGTCAGGGACGTCACCAATCGCTGGTTAACAAAACAGAGCTGAGCCGCTCGACGTGGAGGTTCCGCGCTTCGCCGGCTCCCCGTCTGCTTGCTCGCCTCGCGCCGTCGCCTTGTTATTCCGAAGAGGCAATTTGTTTGTCGGTGCATAACTTTCCTTTGCTAACGGTAGGTTCTGGCCTACGGTATTGACAGCGTTCAAGCTTTTTCGGGGTTCACACGGAGCACCGGCCTCCTGAAACCTTCTCCGCTTTGCGATGTCGTTTGAGGTTCTCCGTGTAAGAATTTGCTTTGTCCAGTTATGGAGATGGAAAGTTGCTGCTGTTGCATATTGACGACAGCGAAGACGACCGTTTTCTGGTCAAGGAGGCAATTATTCTCGCCAAAACTCCATTCGTTTATCACGAGGCTGACGGCTTGCAGTCGGCGATCTCATACTTTCGGCACCCTGGCGAGTTGGAACAACGCCCTGCGTTGGTGTTGCTCGATTACGAACTGGGCGGGAATGCTACAGGGGCGGATTTTCTTTACTGGCTTCGCGTTCACAAAAGAATACGTTGGCTTCGAGTTGTCATGCTCAGCGGTTCACCGGGAAGGGACCACATTGTCGAGTGCTACACCGCGGGTGTCGACTACTACCTCACGAAACCAAACTACATGGCGCGCCTAAAGGAAATCGTTCGCACGCTTTACGCCGCGCTGTTATCCCCCGTGACCGACCCAATTCCTCTTCTGATGGAATACCAGCCCGACCCGAGAGAAGAAGTTGGCAAGCTCCCGCAGGCTTAAACTCACCCGCACAAACTTTTTCATCTCTTCCGATTTACCCAAGTCGATTTGCACGTCGGCAGCAGGAGCCAACAGAAATTGAAGCTGAGCCGCTCGAAGTATCGGTGCCCGAAGAACGCTACCGCAGGGTAGTTGAAGCGGCTTGTGGATCCGAAATCTCCGCCCGGTGCTTGTTGCTTTACCATTGCATTTTGTTAGATTAGGCTGTGGCAACGCTGGCCCTTACTAACCTCGACAACGGCCTTTATTTCGATAAGGGCAAGTGGGTTAGCGACCACAAGCTCGCCCAACAGTTTCCAGACCAGGAAGCAGTTGCCAGAGCAGCAAAGAAATTGAAGGTCAGGAACGCTGCGGCTGCGCTCATTGATGGAAATCCGGCGCAAGTCCGCGGTTATTTCTGGGTGACGCGGCATAAGGACGCGAACAGAGTTTAGTTTTGACAATTCCCCGCAACGGGTGGAGCTTTAGCCTGATCCGGGCTTGGTGGTCGAAACATGACGGGTTGGAGTGTCGGTAAACAGCAGGAGCTTGTGTCTTCTGCGGCTCACCACCGTCATACCCATAAAGCTATGGATAACGAGTCCGGCGGGAGTGCAGGGCAACGGCCAAAGCCAAGAGTTCCTAAATCACGCGAAGAGGCGGTCGTGCGCTGCAAAGACTTCCAGTGCCATGCCTACAAGGCGCACGACGGGAAGTGGCACAGCGTAGCTGACGACGGCGTGCTTGAGGTGATTGATGTCGTCTTCCGATTTTAAAGTTTTCCGTTTTCGGTGAACGAAATGACCGGTCCCGAGGCCTGTGCTCCCCGGGACCGAGGTTCCTGGTGTTAACCCTAACCGAACTCAGTCACCCAGGGGCCATGTTGAGCAAGGGCAGTGCTGGGGTCAAAGGTTTCCGCATTAATAAATTGTAATTCCTCTTTCATCTCCCCGTCACAATTCTCCGATACCCTTGTGCGCTGCCGTGACTAGGGGATCAGCACTGCCAGGCATCCGTTCGGAAGCGTGATGGAGGCACCGTGATCATGGCTTTGTTAACGCCCATGGACCTGGCCAGCGCACCTGCTCAATGCTCCGAAAGCGCCGACCCTGCAAAGGACGTCGGCCCGTTCAAGATACTTTATGAGGTAGACGAGTCCCGTCATTTGCTGCAGGCCGAACAGTGCAAGACGTGTGGTTTCGTCGTGGTCCGCAAGCTCGACCCAAAGCCGAAAACGCCGCAGCCAAAAAGCAGCCAATCTTGAGGGCAGTGGTGCCTCCGGTTTGGTGTTGAAGCGCCGGCCTCTGGCGTTGGAACGCCTTTAAGTCCTTTGGGGCGCTCCCCCGAGATTGCACGCCGCTTGGATGGCTCCCCTGCAACTCTGGCCAAACGGAGCGCCCGGGGGTTATCCTCAGAACTGGGCCCGTGCCCGTCCGTTATGAAATGCCAACTCTGTCGTAAGAATGAAGCCACCGTGCATCTGACACAAATTCAAGTTACGGACCCGCTGCATGTTGATCTATGCGAAGCCTGCGCTGAGCGGCAGGGCGTAAATGATCCGCAAGGGTTTTCATTACAGTCCCTGAACAAGGCCCTGTCGGGGTCAAGGGCCTAGCGAACTGAAACTCTCACCACAGATTAATGATTAGGAAAGCGGTCTCCTGGTAACCAACCCACCTCTGCAATTCAGAAAGCTTTCAACATTCCATTGCCGCCAGCGACCAAAAGGCTTGACATAACCCATTGGCCTTAATAGGTTTCGCCTGGGTTGCGAGAGTCAGGACTCCACCCTGCTCGAAGCGCTTCCCCAGCGCCACTCTCGCTCTCCGCTGCTGATCCGCCGGGGGCTCATAACCCCGGCGGATCCTGCCCACGAAGCTCGCCACTTTGTTCGTGACGCCTGAACCGTTGTCCTCCATGAATGGTCCCATGGGAATTGACGTTCGCGGTCTTGCGCCACTGCTCCAGGTTTTCGACATGCCAACTTCGCTCGGTTTTTATTGCGATGCCCTGGGTTTTGAGGTCGTCGCTACCGACAAAAAGCCTGCTCCAGAGAGCGACTGGGTGTTGCTTCGCCTGAACGGGCTGGAGCTGATGCTGAACACTGCTTACGAAAAGCCTCGTCGCCCTGCCGCCCCTGCCTCGGGTCGAATTTCTGCACACAAGGACACAACGATTTACTTTGCTTGTCCAGACGTCGACGGGGCATACAGGCATCTCCTGGCCCGTGGTTTAAAACTGAAAGAGCCAAAAGTCGCGCCCTACGGAATGAAGCAGCTGTATGTGACCGATCCCGATGGTTACCTGCTTTGCTTTCAGTGGAAGGCGTCAGCGAGTGGGTGGTGACCGCGTAGGCGCTCTGCAGGGCCTCGCTCACAGGAAAGTCCGGTGGCGCACGCACGTAGTTGCCCGCACCATGCGCAACGGGCTGCGCTGAGCCGGGCCTTTTGCTTTGCAGTCGGCGGCTGATTTCGTATCATCCGCGCAACGCCACCACCATGGCACGGGGAACTACAGCAAACGGGAAAATGGGAAACGGGAACGGCTCCGCTCTCGGCTTTGAAGCCACGCTCTGGGCCACCGCGGACAAGCTGTGCGGCGAGAGATGCTGAACGCTGC
>DATGLT010000035.1:0-23470 GCA_035294005.1 Verrucomicrobiia bacterium | reverse complement strand
CAGCACAAGAGGTTTCGTGAGAGGGTTCCCGGCCCCGGGCGACTACCACCGCGGCGGCTTTTTTCATCACTTCGCCAAGAAAGGTGTGGCCATCAAAGCGTTCTCCAGCCAGGGCAAAAAACACGTCACCTTGCTGCACTTTTCGCGAGTCGGTGCAAACGGAATGGATGGGCACGGCAAGAGAGCCGCGCTTCAATTCTCCGGCGCAGGCCTCGACGATAAACTGGAGAGGACGTGAATCCATTAGGAGGTTTGACGCCCCAGAAACAGCACCACCCGGGAAGGCGCTTCCAACGGCATGGGTCGGCCGAAGTCCACCCTTTCGACACGGACATCCCGGTAGCCTGATGCGACCCCTGAACTAACGCCGCGGCGCACCCGGCGGAGGGTTCGTCTTTGTTTCACGGCAGCCACAAACAAGTGATGCGAAATGAGCGGACTCGAACTCATCTTAGCCTTTCGTTGTTGTTGGTGTTTCACTGCGTACGGGCAGCAGCGGTCTTAATTACCTGGTTATCCGACACAGGCGCGGTATTGTCCGGGCGGCTCAACGGGTCACCGTCCTCCGGAGGAATATTCAAATAGTTGGCTGCGGCTTCTGCGATCTGCTTAAATACCGGGCCGCAAACCTGCCCGCCGTAATGTCCCTCTTTAGGTTCGTCCAACGTCACCGAAATGCATAGTTCCGGATTATCCGCGGGAAAGAACCCGATAAAAGACGAAAAGAATTTGTCGACGTAATGGCCATTCTCGACTTTCTGCGCGGTTCCGGTTTTTCCGGCCACCGTGTAATGTTCGAGGGCAGCTTCGGGAGCGGTGCCGTCGCGGGTTGCCACCGTTTTGAGCGCCTGGACCATCAGCTTGGCGGCGGATTCGGAAATAACCGAGTGCACACGCTGGGGCGAATATTTGGCATCACGCCCATCGCTATCGATAAGGCGATCGACCAGCATCGGACGCATCAGGACACCTTTGTTGGCAATCGCACTCATTGCCATGATCATCTGAAGCCGGCTGACAGACACGCCCTGGCCCATTGGGATCTGAGCGATTGACACCTTTGTCCATTTCTCCAGCTTCGGCACCCGTCCGGAAAGCTCTCCTGGAAGCGGAATGCCTGTGCTCTGGCCAAAACCGAACGAACCAATGTAATCGGCCAGTCGTGTTTCTCCCATTTTCAACCCGATCTTTGCGGCCCCAATGTTGGAGGATTTGGTGATAATCTGTTCCACCGAAAGGGTGCCATATCGCTTATGATCGTGGAGCTTGACCCCGGCGAACAACCAAAGCCCATCCTCACAATAAAAAGTGTCATTCAACCCAACGCTTCCGTCATTCAACGCCCCGGAGACGACCACTATCTTGAAAGTCGAGCCCGGTTCTGCCAAATCTGCAATCACGCGGTTGCGCATGAAGTCGTACGGCCAGTGGTTGTAAGTGTTGGGGTCGTAATTCGGCAGGGTTGCCATGGCCAGCACTTCGCCCGTTTTTGGTCTCACGACGATTCCCGAAGCGCTGATCGGGCTGTGCTTTTCCATCGCATCAGCAAGGCCCGCCTCAACAATATGTTGGATGACTGAGTCGATCGTGAGCACAACGCTGTTGCCATCGCACGCCTCTACGTCCTGCTCACGCAACGTGACTATTTCCCGCCTGCTGACATCGGTCTCGGTGCGTCTCCACCCCGGCACGCCCGCAAGTTTGCTGTCGAAGTTCAACTCGATCCCGTCTTTGCCGCGAATCTCGTGCACCGTCGAGTCGCCGAGGTTCTTTTCGTTTGCGGCGGTAAAGCCGATGACATGGCAGGCAAGTTTCTGATTTGGATAAATGCGGATTTGCTCGTCTTCGCCAAAAATCGATTTTTGCCTCAATGCGCGGTAAAACTCGCGCTGAGAGGAGGGCAACCGTTTCTCTCCCGGGTCAAGCACGAGGTTTGTCATTGCGGATCTGATTTTAGCCCAGGTATCCAGGGGAACATGCAGGCCCAGACACACATGGCGGTTGTAGACGTTGGTGGGCACACCGTGGATGCTGACGGCATGAAGGGTGGGGGTGAGTTCCTGGACCAGCACTGCTGGATTGGTTTGTAGCAGCGGCGCGAGGAGGTTCGCGATCGGAAGCTGATTGGTTCCGATCAGGGTGGGGTCGGCGTACACACGCTTCATGAACAGGCTGGTGGCCAGGACATTTCCCTTGGCGTCCAGGATATCGCCGCGGCGCGGCTCCAGGACGTACTCCCGCTGGGTGTTGCGCTGAGCTTTGATGCTAAGCTCCTGGTGCCGCAGGACCTGCAAATCGACCAGGCGGTATCCGAGTCCGGCGAAAGCGACTGTCAGGAGTAATCCGAGCCACGCCAGCCTGCGATATTGTATTCGCTTCGCCATAAAAAAAGAACACCAGCCGCCCGCGGCGTCCGGTTCCTCATCCGGGCCACCGCGGGCGTTGGCGAAAAAGTTAGTTATTATTTTTCATTTCCAATTGTTGTAATCCGCCGTCCGCCCGCAGCCATCGGTTCCTCATCCGACGGCATCGCGAGCGGCGGCGTAAAATCTCAGGTCTCATCGGGAGCCCGGGGCCGTGTCGGTGCGCGAGGCAAATTGAGTCTCAGTGCTCGGCTGGGGTTTCGGGGGCACCGGCGAGGGTTCCGGCAGGCGGATCATGGCATCGAGCGGCGGCCGAACCAGCCCAAGCTCGCCTTCTTTGATCCGGCGCAGCAGAAACTCCGGCGAACGCGTCGCGTCGAGTTGCCGCCGCAACCCGGCATTGATCTTCTCCAGCCTCTTCAGAACTGTCTCTTTCGTCTGTATCTGGTGTCCCAGTTTATCAATTTGTTCTTTTTGCCACACATACCCAACGCCCGAACCGCCGATCAGCAAACACAACATCACCGCCTTCAGAGCCGGTCCAAACCGAACTCCCGCCGATTGCGTTTTGCGATTGCGTGACATAACAACGGGCTCCGCCTGAGCCCCAACTCAAATCTTTTCCAGCACTCTCAACTGGGCGCTGCGGCTGCGCGGGTTTTCCGCCAGTTCCGCCGCACCGGGCAGGATGGCCTTGCGCCTGACCCACTTCATTTGCGGCACGCGCGCCTGGCGCAACTCCGGCACATCCACATCGCCCGGAAAAGTGTAGTCCCGCGCCGCCGTCCGTCCGAAATCCTTCACGATTCTGTCCTCGAGCGAGTGAAACGTAATTACCGCCAGCCGGCCGCCCGGCCGCAGCACTCTTAGTGCCGCGGCCAGGCCTTTGTTCAACGAACCGATCTCGTCGTTTACCGCGATCCGCAACGCCTGAAACACGCGGGTCGCCGGGTGTGTCCTGGCGCCGCGCCGCGGCGCCAGCCGCTCGATCAGATCCGCCAGCTGCCGGGTCGTCTCGAACTGTCTCGACCCGCGCTCGGCAACGATTGCGCGTGCAAACCGCCGCGCATCCCGTTCACCGCCCCATTCCCAAAAAATCCTCGCCAACTCGCCAGCCTCAGCCTGGTTGATAATTTCAGCAGCCGTGAGGCTTTGCCGTCGGTCCATCCGCATATCCAACGGTCCGTCCTGCTGAAAACTGAACCCGCGCGCAGCGAGGTCCAATTGCGGCGAACTAACGCCCAGGTCCAGCAAAACACCGTCGCAGCTTTCTAACGGAATCCAGACGTCCAGTTCCCCAAAATCTGCCTGGCGCAACTCAAAACGGCCCTGGAATTTCTGCAGCCGCGCGCGCGCCGCTTCAACGGCTTCGCCATCTCGATCGCACCCGGACAACCAACCACTGGGCGAGCTCGCGTCCAAAATGGCTTCCGCGTGTCCAGCCCCACCTAGCGTCCCGTCGACGTACCGCCGGTCGGGGCCCGGGCTCAGCGCAGCCACCACCTCCGACAGCATCACTGGCTTGTGTTCGAATTGTGGCACCGCGCATGGATCTCAATGCTCAGCTCTTGCCCGCAACCGCCAACCCCGCGGCCGCGTAACACTTCTCATCAGGACCGGATGTCGCACCCAGGCCACCATTGCGGCCCTGGCGGACTTTTTCATCACCTGCCGGCCTGGCCTGCACCACTTCCAAATCGCTTTCGCTCAAATCGTTCCTAACCACTTTCACCGTATCCAGGGAAAGCTCACCCTGCACCAACGGCCTGGCACCGGACAACCCGTTCTTGGGCTTCTTTGCTCGCCCCCATAACAGGAGCGCCCTCAATCCAGTCCGCCGAGATGGCACAGGCTCACAGTTCGCCTGCGGCGCGGTGCAAGCCGGCTCATTGACTACCCTCCCTCGGTCTTCGGTTGCTTGGGTTGCCGTGGATTCACTCGTGACCGATTTCACTGGTGGCGATTGTTCCGGTGGCGTTTCCAAAGCCCGGTCAGGCTTTTCCCCTTTGTCGGGAAAAACTGTCCCGCGAAACGGATTGGGCTTTGGTCCAAACCTCGGCAGGCGCCCGTCGCCGGACAGGTTGTATCGACCTTCCTTGTTCTTCAAACCCACCAGGCTTTTTCCGGCAGTCAGCAATCGTAGAAGGCTCATAGTTTATTCCATCAGTCTGAAAGCTTCGGTCGCCATGACCGCGTCGGCCGCTTTTACTTTCGCGTAACGCTCAGGACTCCAGATCTCAAACCGGTCCAGTAACCCTACCAGCACCGCCTCATTTTCAATTCCAACTGCTTTGGCCATTTCCTCCGGCAAACAAATGCGCCCCGCTTTGTCCAAGGGTGCCTGGACCGACTCACTGCCAATAAAGCGCTTGAGGACACCTTTGTTCGGATCGCTGTTTGGCATCGCGCTAATGTCCTTCATCAACGCCGCCATTTGCTCCGGAGGCAACACACGCACACATGGCCCTGCGGGGGACTTGGGCCACAGAACGAGGGTAAATTCGACGCCGGCCTTGGTGGGGCGCCACTTGGCCGGAATCTGAACGCGCCGCTTTTCGTCCACGCCGTGGCGATAGGACGAATTGTAATAGATCGGCTCGTTGTTCTGGTCTGGATCCATTCACGTATTCACATACTGAGTAAAAAAACTCGCTCACCCATAACTCCCCACTTTGTCCCACTATCCACCACTTCATGTCAACAATTTTCTTAAGTCTTTATTCACATGTTATTCACAATGCTCTTTTTCCTCTGAATTTCCCCCGTTTTTCCAGCATTTACCCCACTTTTTCCCACCCCCCAACCCTCAAAACTTGTCTGCGCCATTTGAACAGCCAATCTTTGCTCGAAATGCGCGCGGCCGATTTCGATTTTGAGGTTCCACCGGAATTGGTGGCGCAACACCCCCCGGCACAACGTGGAACATCCCGGCTGCTTGTGTTGCACCGTGAATCCGGACAGCTCGAGCACCGATCGTTCCGCGACCTGGTTGAGTATTTTAGACCCGGCGACGTGCTGGTACTGAATGATTCGAAAGTGATTCCTGCGCGGTTGCGCGGAGTCAATGCGCGGACTGGCGGCCGGTTCGAACTGTTGTTGATGGAGGAAATGGGCCGCAACGATTGGTGGGTGATGGTCAAACCGGGAAAACGCGCCCAAGAGGGTACCGTTATTGAACTGGTAAACCGCGACGGTGTCGGAACAGGGATTGAGGCGCTTGTCGTGGGCAAAAATGCGGAGGGTCACCGGCGCGTCAACTTCAAAGGAACCCCCGACATTTCGGAAGTAACAGGAGAATTGGGCGAGGTCCCCCTGCCCCCTTACATTCGACGCGAAGGAACGTCGAGTTTTGAGGAGGACGTCGAGCGGTACCAAACCGTGTTCGCCGCGCCCCCGGGATCAGTAGCCGCTCCCACGGCGGGTCTTCATTTTACGAGGGAAATTCTGCAAAGAATTGAGGCAATGGGAGTAGCGGTTCGATACTTAACGTTGCACGTAGGGGTGGGAACTTTCGCACCGGTCAAAAGTGAAGACCTCGCTCAGCACACGATGCATGAGGAGAGGTTTGAACTGAGCGCCGGGACCGCCGAAAGCATTAACCAGGCGAAGGCCAAAGGCGGCCGGGTCATTGCCGTCGGCACCACCACAATGCGAGTGTTGGAGTCCGTTGCGGCAGGCACGGTCGGCATTCTTAAGGAGACGCGGGGCAGGACACGGATTTTCATCCATCCGCCATTTACATTCAGGATTGTCGATGGGCTGCTCACGAATTTTCATTTGCCTCGATCGACGCTGCTGATGCTGGTAAGCGCGTTCGCGTCGCCAGGGCGGCTGGAGGGCCGGGAAAAAATTTTTGCTGCTTATGCGGAAGCCGTCCGAGAGCGTTACCGTTTTTATAGCTACGGGGATGCGATGTTCCTGGCGTGAGCTTTTATTCCACGATCGATCCAAATAGACTCCCGCCGATGCGACCGCCGCAAAAAGCGAAACTACCGTTCGTATTCGTGAATTTCGCCATGACCGCCGACGGCAAGATCACGACGGCCAACCGGAAGGTGGAAGCATTCAGCAGCGCGCGGGATCGCCGGCACATGTTCGAACTGCGAGTTAAGGCCGATGCAGTCATGGCCGGGGCAAGAACCGTCGACATGAATCCGGTGACTATGGGTCCCGGGGGCAAAACATATCGTGACCGTCGCAAGCGCCACGGGTTGGCTGAATACAATCTCCGGATCGTGGTGAGCGGAGCGGGAACGGTGAATCCAAAGGCGCGTTTGTTCAGCAAAAAGTTTTCACCCATCATCGTGCTGACAACGGAACGGGCCGGCCCCAAACGCCTGGCTAACCTGCGGCGATGCGCGCAGGACGTTCATGTCTGCGGCGAGAGTGAAATCGACTTCCGCCGCGCCCTGGTATGGTTGCGTGAGAAATGGAAAGTTAAGCGATTGCTCTGCGAAGGAGGTGGTCAACTGAACGACGCCCTGTTTGAGGCAGGATTGGTCGATGAGGTACACCTGACAATCTGCCCTGTCATTTTCGGAGATCGACGCGCCCCGACGCTGGCGGACGGACGGGGCAGACCGCATTTAGCGGACGCCGCGGAGCTTAGCCTGAAGAAAGCGGGCCGATTTGGTGATGAGCTTTTCCTGGTCTACAGGGTAAAAAAGGCCACGGGAAAGGCGCTCAGCGTTTCTTAAAGTTCAACTTCAAATTCAAGTTTTGATAATTCCGAATTCGTGAGGCGATACGGCGCCTGACCCAATCTACGAACCTGCAAGGTTCGGGACCTGCGGGCTCCTGAAAAATCACCTCAAGGGTCGACCGAGGGGGTTCCAGCCTGGCTCGGGTTGGTTTCGGCCCACCGCGCCGCCAGCCATAGCAAGTCGGACAGCCGATTCAGGTAAATGATGATTTCAGGGTTGTGCAACTGGGCGGATTCCTGCAATCCACAAACGCGTCGCTCGGCCCTGCGGCAAACGGTTCGCGCGAGGTCAAGCGCGGCTGAAGCGGGATTGGCGCCGGGGGTGGCCCAGCCTTTGAAACTGACGTTCTGCGATTCGATCGTTTTGACCGAGGCATCGAGCTTCGCGGTCAGCTCCGGAGTCACAAGTGAAAAGCCGTCTTTAATGTAACGAGGCAGATCCTCAACTGCGGTGGCCAACTCGCCCATGAGCACGACGAGGTCTTTCTGAATCGGCTCCAGCAGGTTTTTGACGAAGATCTGCGGCGCTGAAGCGCGGGCAAGTCCAATCGCGGCATTGAGTTCGTCGACCGCTCCGTACGCCTCGACGCGGGGATGACACTTAGACACTCGTCGTTTGTACATCAACGACGTGAATCCCTGGTCCCCGGTTTTGGTGACGATGCTCATTGCGGGACCCGGAGGTCGCGCCGGACAGAACAATTCAAGTGGTTTAACATAGGGATCAAAGCCGGCGTTCCATGGTCGCTTTGTAGGCGCAAAGCCCCTGCACAATAGCGCTGGCCAGCTGGCGGCGGTAGACCGGAGAAAGGATTTTGCGGCATTCCGCAGGGTTGGATAGAAAGCCGGCCTCAATGAGAACCGCGGGCGTGACGGCATCTCGCAACACCCAAAAACGGGCGCGGTGCACGCCACGATCGTCGATCTGGGCCTTGCGAGTCAGATTTTTCTGCACCTGGTACGCCAGCAAGATGTTTTCGTCGTTAAACCGGTTTCCGGGAAACCACCCCGCCCCGCCCCCTTCTCCGCCGGCGTTGGTCGAAGGAGCGCCAGCCGGCGTGAGGCAATAAACCTCAGCGCCCTTGACCGAGCCCCCGGCCGACGCAGTCGAATTGAAGTGGATGCTGACGAACAAATCCGCTTTGCGCCTTCGCGCGATGTCCGGTCGTTCGGGCAATTCCACAAAAGTGTCCCGTGTTCGGGTCAGGCTGACTTTCCAGCCGGCGCGTTTAAGCTGTGATTGGAGTTCCTGTGAGAGTAGCAGGGCTAACGTTTTTTCCTGGGTTCCGCCGACCTGGTTGCCGGGGTCTTTGCCACCGTGGCCGGGATCCAGGCAAATAGTTCGGAGCTGGGCGCCGTTCCTGAGGCGCGGAGGAAATAACAACGGATCGAAGGTGGACTTAACGTCCATCGATGAAATCCAAACGGTGTCGCCTTGCTGGACCAGCGGGAAAAGCAGGCGTACTTCCACACCGTCCAATTCGGCCTCGGGCGAATGAATCTGTAAAACGATTCTGCGCTCGGCATTTGCCAGTTCAAGGGAATCGTCCTTTTTTGTCCAACGCACCGAGAAGTTATTTCTCCTGGCCCAATCAGATAACCTCGTGTATTCCCGGCCGGCGATCCGAACCTCCTCGGCCGAACGCGCCGCGGGAATACAGAAACAAGCCTGTGCGACCAGCAGCGCCCACGCCAAAACACTCGAGCTGAGGAGAGAACGCATCGCGCGCAATTTGCACAGCGGCTCGTACAAGTTCAAGCCCGCATGCCGCCGTGCGACCTCGGGCCAAACCCGGCAATCAGCCTCTTGACGAATGGGAGTCGGCGGACATGCGGCTTCTTTTGGGGTAAAAACCCGCCTAACCCGATGCTTACTCCTTTGGTAAGGAGGTGTTGAGTAGGCACTCGATTCGCTCGATTTTGGACTGACGAGGGGAGGTAAGCGTGGCGGAGCTTTATCATTTCATCACTGGGCGTTCGTTTGACGAGCAAACGTTGCTTCTGGCCGAAGACTCGGCAGACGACGTGTTGATCATGCGCAATGCGTTCGAGATGGCCGGAGTTCTAAACCCAATCCAGGTTGTCAGTGACGGGGAGGCAGCGGTTGCCTATCTGAGCGGCAGCGGCGATTACGCCGGTCGGCACGTTTACCCATTGCCAGGAGCCATCTTCCTGGATTTAAAAATGCCCAAAAAGGACGGCCTCGAGGTACTGGCCTGGGTCCGGCAGCAGGAGAAACTCAAACTGCTTACGGTCTACGTTCTCTCCGCCTCGAGCCGCGAAGCCGATATTGCCCAGGCCATCAGCCTTGGCGTCAGCGGATACCTCGTCAAGCCGAGCAAATATTCCGACCTGGTCGAAATGCTAAAGGCCTGGCACAGACTGGCCAGGTTCCAATCGATTATGGTTCCCTGCGCAACGGAGTAGCTGTGATCGGGGATGCGACCTCACGGGATAATTCGGCGTTAGGAGCCCTTAAACGCAGAACTGGAAATTCACCCCAGAGATTCTTTTCCCTGGGCTGCATACAATGCTTGCATGTGCGCCGACATCTACAGAACACCCAAGAGGAATACCTTTTTGCTTTTGCCCCGAGGCCAATCGCTTGGAATTGTGCCCCAGAGTCTGATTGAAGAACTCGGACCCCCAATATTCTTAAAGACTCGGGAGCTGTGCGATCCGCTGCTTTGTATTGAAACCGACTCGCTCCAGCAGCAATTGGCTACCAGAGGCTTTGCGGTGCGAGAACTTTGAGAAGCCGCGGAGGTATGGGGAGGTGGAATCCCCATCCGGCCATTACAGCGCAGACGCTATTTTCCCGCGGGCTATGCCCTGGGGCGCTTTGCGCTTTTCCATCCCTCGATGGAACTACAGGGGATTGGAAGCGGCACCTCGAAAGTGCCGGCGGGGAAACGCGTGAACTGGAATGGGGATTGAAAAGAAGGGCCGCAACGAAAGCGGCCCTTCAGAGTGTCCACCCTCGCAGGTTTACTTCAGGTGTCCGGAGACGAGCTTCGTCATCTCGAACATGCTGACCTGCTTTTTGCCGTTGAAGACAGCTTTGAGGGACTCGTCCGCGTTGATCTGGGTCTTCTTTTTGGAGTCCTGAAGACCATTCTTGCGGATGTAAGCCCAGAGCTTCTTTGTGAGCTCGGTACGGGGAAGAGGTTTTTCACCGACGACCTTAGCGAGCTTGTCGTCCGGTTGAACCGGTTTCATAAAAGCCGGGTTTGGAGTTCTCTTAGTTTTTTTTGCAGTGTTAGGCATGCCCCTTTAGTGCGGTATTTGAGGCTGGAACACAATCACAAAGATCGAAAATTGCGGTGTGATACCCCGGGGTGAGCCGGGTCCACCCCGGGCCGGTTTAGGGCTTTATTCAATTCCGAGCAGTTCCACCTCGAACACCAACGTGCTGTTCGGAGGGATTTTTGGGCTCGGACTGTTCGGCCCATACGCAAGATTTGGCGGAATCGTGAACTTGAACTTGTCCCCTACCTTCATAAGTTGAAGTCCTTCGGTCCAGCCTGGGATCACCGCATTAAGAGGGAAACTAATCGGTTGGCCGCGTTCCACTGAACTGTCAAACACGGTGCCGTCGAGCAGCGTTCCATGGTAGTGGACCTTTACGGTGTCGGTGGCTTTGGGAGAAACGGTGCCGTTTCCATGCTTCAGGACCTGGTACTTGAGGCCGCTGGGCGTGGTGTTGACCTCGCCTGCCTGCTGAGCCGGCGGGCTGTTCGTAGCCGCGGGAGCCGCAGCCGAAGGGGCGTTGCCAGGCGTAGTATCCGGCTGTTGCTTGTTACAAGCAGTGAGGAGAAGGCTTGAGATGAAAACCATGGATAAACGTGCGCGCATAACTGGGACAGTCTCCGTTAGCCAGGCGGGCGGGTCAAGGAGTGGCTTGCCCGCGTGAACGACATGCAAATTCCAACGGTGCCGCTTGGAATAGCCCCGGCGCGCTCGGGCGATGTTTAAACGGGCTCCTTGGCCTTGGCTGGTTGCGCAAGCTCCGCCGGTGCCTCATCGAGGTTCAGCTTCCACTGGAAAACCTTCGTTTTGCCGATGCCGCGGATGTCGTGAGTCGCTTCCTTGAAATCCTGCGCTGAGATGGCGGCAGTGATTTCCTTTTTCTTGTTCAAAGGCAAAGCGCTGAAACAGAGCGTGACGCCGTTGGGCCGGGAGAGACCTTCCAATCGGGCAGCCAAATTGATTGTGCCGCCCGTGTAGTCGCGATACCGAAACAGGGTCGGGTTGGCTTTGTCCCTGTAAAGCAGCCGTTGAAAAGAACCCACGGCGATCCCAATGCCAACGTGATATTTATCCGGAGCAAAATCGGCGGACTGCTCGAAGAAACGCTTCACGATCTCCTGCGACGCGAAGGCCAGGCCGGTAATTTCATCCACTGAGATGTCGGTGATCGAGCCTTGCTCGGCGATCCACACCAACATGACGCCGTCTCCCAATTCCTTGGCGAATGTCGTGTATCGGTCGTTTTCGTTGGCCTTGAGAGTTTTTCCGGAAAAGCATTGCGACAGGACACGGCGGAAGCACGCCAGCAAGCTGATGGCGTAGTCGCTGTTGGCATCCATGTAAGAAGTGAATTCACGAATGTCCGCGAAGACGACAATGCCGTTGTGCAATTCGGCTTTCAGGTACTCGTCCTCGAGTCCCGGAAAACGCGAAACGAAAGTCGTGGTGTTGGCGGTCGGGACCGCGTTTTGGGCGGCTCCGTTGGTCTCGGCGCCGTTTTTGCGCGGCGGATCGAGGGTGGCGTTGGCCTGGCTCATGGGGTGGGTTGGTTAGGAGATGGATTGGGCTCCGTCGACTCGCCATGGGCCGACACCGGCTCGCGCAAACGGGTCTGGATAAGCAAGACGTCCTGCAGCACGGCCTGGGCAAGCTTCTTTTGGGCCTCGCCCATTTCCAGTTCCAGCAAGTGGTGAGCGGAATGGGCCAGGTTCTCGACCGGCTCGCGAATCTGGCGGCGCAAGGTCGTGCGCAACGATCGCGCGGCGAGCGCAGCATCCAAAGCGCTTTGGCGAGTTCGAGCGAGCTGCGACTCCTGCCGTTTGCGCTCGATCTGTTCGAGCTGCAACGCGGTTTGGAGCTTGGAAAATTCCAGTTCCCGTTCGGAACCAGTAGCAGGCGAGGCGTGGTGAGCCGAATCGAGGGCTTCGGTGAGGCGTTGTCTTTCGGCGGCCTCCTTTTGAAGTTGTTCCTCGCGTTCCTTCAAAGCCTCTTCGGCGGCGCGGAGCTGTTGTTCGAGAAGCTCGCGCTTGCGGTTTTGGTCCTGCAACTCGCGGCGAACGTCGTCGAGGTTCTGAGCCAATTTCTGGCGCTCGTCCTTTTCCTGTTGGAGGCGTGTTTCGTGATCCCGTGCGGCGTTGAGCGTCGCTTCCAGCTTGGAATGAAGTTCCTGCCTTGAGCCATCGAACTTTCTGTTGGCGGCGTCAAAAAAGGAAAGATCGTTTCGGAGCTGGGCATTGGCCTCGCGCGCCTTTTGAAGCTGCGTTTCGAGAGCCCCTCGTTCGGCCTGTTGCTGTTCCAGGTCGGCCATTGACCGCTCCAATGCTTCCTTGGCCTGGCGTTGCTGCTGTTCAAGAGCAAGGATGCGTGAGAGGTGATCCCCCTGGGCCTGCAGAGTTCGGTTCAGGTCCAGGTGCAATGCCTGGAGACGGTTGTTCAAATCCGCCGCCAATTGTTGGCTTCGCTGACGTTCGCCTCGTTCGTGCGCCAACTCCGCGGTGGCACGAGCCAACATGGCAATTCCCTGCCGGACCTGCTCTTCGAGATCGGCCGGTGATCCGGACGCCCCATTCGATTGTTCCCCAGGCTGGCCGTTGGAGTTCGCCTGCTTGCCAGATTTGGCCGAGAGTTCCTCAACCGCTTTGCGAGCCTCGCTCAGTTCCCGCTCCAACTGGGAGTTCTTTTGTACAGACTCCTGGAGCGCTGTCTCGGCTTGCTTGAGCGCCGCCGCAGCCGCTTCCGAATTCCGCTGCAACTCCTCGAGTTTCCGCGCCGTTTCTCCCGAGGCCGCTTGCGGGTCGGGCAAGGGTCCGTTCATGCCTTCAAAAGCCTGCCGCAAAGCGGATACTTCCTGCTCCAGTTCAGCGCAACGAGCCTGGGCTTTCTGTTCCGCCGAGCCTGGTTCGGCCGCGAGATGGCCGTTTCCAGCGGCGGCCAGTTGCGCCTGCAGAGTCTCCAGTTCCTTATTCTTCTGCTCGAGTTGGGCCTGGGCGTGGTAAAGAGACATTTCTGCCGCGCATACCCGCGCAGCGAGGTCTTCACGGCCGCCGGCCACCTGCGCCGGCAAATCGGTTTGTTGAATCCCGTCCCGTTGAGGGATGTAGTCTTCCGGCGCTATTCGGACTGTATCGTTCATAACTGGCCCTTCGTTTTCTGTAGGTTCGCCCGTAACCGGCATAACAGCGGGCTGGCTTTGATCCAAATCTGGAGCAACGTTGGTCGGAGCAACCGTCTGTCCATCGTCAACCGCTTCCGGAGCGATCCATTCCGCTGCCGCGGCCTGGTCCTCGGTCAATGTCTCGGGCTGGATCGTTTGAGGCGTTTCCACGTTGGAATTGGCGGGAGCGAAAGCTTCTATGACCGGTTCGTCAATTTGCGTGGACTCCGGGGTCAGGGCCTC
This sequence comes from Verrucomicrobiia bacterium, assembly GCA_035294005.1. Lineage (GTDB taxonomy): Bacteria > Verrucomicrobiota > Verrucomicrobiia > Limisphaerales > UBA8199 > JANXQE01. The sequence goes on along the minus strand of DATGLT010000035.1, from coordinate 9,759 downwards.
CATGCGGGCCTGGTTTTCCCTTTGCGAGTCGCCATTGGGATCGGCTCTCAAGATGGGTTCCATCGGGATGCCTGCGGCTGCAAAAAGATGATTAAATGCTTTTGGGCGGTTCACCGCGCCCGCCTGGATTTGGGCCGATTGGGACGGGGGCAATCCTGGTGTGGCATTCGATCGAGAAGGAGCTACAGCAAACAGGTCAAAGCCATCTTCGGCAGGAAGCGCCTGGAGCGCAGCCGCGTTGCCCGCATTTTCAAGGGGTTTTCTCGCCGGGTCAGCCGCGTCTCGAGGCACGGACTTGCCTTGAACTTCGTTTAAAACCCTCAGCACCATTTCGGCGAGCATGACCGGAGCCTTGTCGAGCCGGGGCGCGCTGACGGGCAATTCGTCTTTGGTGGGGACGCTCAACTGTGATTCAGGCCCGAAAAGAACCGGAGTGCGTGCCTGGAACGGAAGGCGCTGAATATCGGCGGCAGAGAGCCCGTGACCTTCTGGGAGAACCACGTTGGCCAACACGAGGTCGGTTCGATTGGAAGCGAGGTATTCACGGGCCCTTGATGGATCCTCAAAGCAAGCCGTGTCGAGTTCCGCATTCAGCAGCGCCTCCTCCATGGCCTGGTTCGAGTACGGGGCTTCATCGATGAAAACGACGTTGTAACGAGTCGGTCCCGGTTCGTTCGAGGAAACCAGGGAAATGCCGCTCATGACCTCGACACCGCGGCCCAGTGTTGCCATTGCCGCATCCGTATAGCCCTGTTCGCTGCGACTTAACTGGCTTAAGAACTTCTCCAAAGCGGCGGCTTGCCTGGCCAGGTCAAAGACACGGGCAGCTTTGGCGCAACTGGCCAGTGACGAAAGCCTGCTCAGGAGCTCACCTCCGCTGGACACACGAGGCTCCGGGTCTTTTGCAAACAGTTCAAATTGCTCTCGCACTCCCGCGATGAGTTGTTCGATGGCGCCGCTTAAGACCGCCTCGTTCAATTGCGTCCCCGCGGGTTTGCCGCCGGCACCGGCCTCGGCTCCCTTGGCCTCGGCTTCCTTGTTGCTGAATTTTGAAGCAAAGATCTGGACCAGGTCTTCGCGCGTGATCGAGGCTTTATCAAACACCTCGGTGGCCAATGACCCCACTTCCTTGCGGGTCGCTCGACTCATTTTCGAAGCGTGTGTAAAGACAAAGATCGGCCGTTTCCCGAAAGTCGGTTCTGACCGGGCAGCCTTCATCAGCTCCAGCCCGGACATTCCACCAAGCTTCAGTTCCACCAATAAGATATCCGGCTGGCAACTGCGCAGTTTCCCAAGGCCAAGAATCCCATTTGAGGTGAAGTCCACTCCGAAGCCTGCCAGTCGCAACCGTAACAGGAGCACCAACCGAGTAAACCCGTCGCCTTCCACAAGGAGGATACGTTTATGCTCAGCGGTTCCTTGCTCAGCGCGTGGCGCGTCGGTTTGCGCGGCTTTCGTGTTCAGGTCGGCTTCAGTCATGACTCTGCAACTCAAGGTTCCCCGGCTGCCACAACGTCCCCTCTGCCCCCCGGGACGTGTACAGGCCGGCTGCGTTTCGGTCCAAGACCTTGCATTTCAACTTGTTTGTTGAAGAGCAGGAAGCAGACCAATAGCCAGGTTTCAGAAGAGCCGAAGCAATTATCTGTGCCGGAACTATAACCACCTATGAAAGAGCCGGTTATCGAGTCTCAGGAACCGCCGCGCGCGCCGTTTCACCGCACTAATATCCCTATGCGGCAAATCCTGCCTCCCGATTTTGGACACATCCTACTCTCAAGATTGCCAAAACCCATGCTGCCAGCCACGCTCTGGCATGCTCAGGTTGGACAAATTCTCATTTGGTGTGGGTGACCGATTTGCTCACCAGGCCAAAGCACAACTACAAGCCTTTCGCTCCCTGGCGCGTGATGGTGTCGAGGTGACTCCCGTTTGGAACAAGTCCAACCGGGAACATGGCTTTATTGGATCTGAGCCTCAAAGCGTCTTTGATGCGGCGCAATCTGCCGTCCGTGCTTTGGGGTGGACAGGAAATTGGCACGTTGACGCCGACCATATCAGGTTGGAAACCGTTGATCGGTTTATCCCGAGCTCAGATTTTTTCACGATTGATGTGGCGGACTCGATTGGCAAGCCGGTTCCGGAAGAGGAGGTCGCTCAATTTCTCAAACGACACCCCGAACTGGTTGGGAGCCTGAAAATCGAAGGGCTCAAGACGGCTCTACAAACAAGCCGGGCTGAAGTGGAACAGGCGGCTAAGCACTATGCGTTGGCGGCGCGCGAAGCAGGTCAGATTTACAGGCATATCGCGGCAAAGAAGGGTGCCGACAACATGATTGCGGAAGTCTCCATGGATGAAACAGAGATGCCGCAGACCCCGCCACAATTGCTGGTCATCCTGGTTCTGCTGGCTGAGCAAGAGGTTCCAGTGCAGACCATCGCCCCGAAATTCACGGGCCGCTTTAATAAGGGGGTCGATTACGTCGGCGATGTGTCCGCGTTTGAACGCGAGTTCAATGAAGACGTGGCTGTCCTGGCGCACGCCGCCGCAAGGTATGGACTGCCTTCAAACCTCAAGCTCAGCGTCCACAGCGGCAGCGATAAGTTCAGCCTTTACCCGATCATCCATCGCGCTTTGAAACGCACGGGCGCTGGAGTGCATGTAAAAACAGCGGGGACCACCTGGCTGGAGGAACTCATCGGCCTCGCGGAATCGGGGGGTGACGGGCTGGCCTTGGCGAAAGAGATATTCCGTTCCGCAGCGGATCATATTGACGAGTTGTGCGCGCCTTACGCGAGCGTCATCGCCATCGATCGCCGAAAAATCCCGGATGCACGGAAGGTCGACGGTTGGACCGGAACTCAATTCGCAAATGCGTTGCGGCACGTTCCCGGCCATCCGGAGTTCAATTCGCACATGCGCCAATTGCTGCATGTTTCTTTCAAACTCGCCGCCAAGCAAGGGAACCGCTACCTGGACTTGCTAAGGGCTAACGAGTCCATAGTTGGCAAGCAGGTGACGGAGAATCTCTACCGGCGTCACTTGCGGCCCTTATTCGCAGGCGCATGAAGAGCGCTGTCACGATTTCGCTCGTGCCGGAGGCAGTCGGCGGGCCATTCGTTTTCTGGGAAGGCCTGGCCGATGGATGCCGCCGAGCGGCGCTGCTCGGCTTCGATGCGATCGAGATTTTTCCCGCATCCGCGGCAGCCATCGACGTGGGCCTGCTTGAGAAATTGCTTCGAGTTCACAACCTGAAATTAGCGGCCGTGGGCACGGGAGCCGGTTGGTTGTTGCACAAATGGTCGCTGACCCACTGGGACACCGAGGTGCGCGCCAAAGCGCGCGCGTTTGTTCGCGAAATAATGGGCGTCGCAGCCAGGTTCGGAGCACCTGCGATTATCGGATCCATCCAGGGGCGCATCGAGGGGGAGGTCACACGCTCCCAGGCATTGAACTGGTTAACCGAATCTCTTAATCAGTTGTGCGATGCCGGTCCTTCAGAGGCACGGCTGCTTTGCGAACCGCTAAACCGTTATGAAACGAATCTGCTCAACCGGCTCGAACAAGGGGCCGAAGTCCTCGAATCGGCGGGCAACCGTCGGGTAAAGCTCCTGGCCGATCTTTTTCACATGAACATCGAGGAACGCTCGATCCCCGATGCTTTGCGCGCATGCGCCAAATACATTGGCCATGTCCATTTCGCTGATACAAACCGCCGGGCCGTCGGATTCGGACATACGGACATGGTCCCGATATTCCAGGCGCTTCGAGATATTGGGTACAATGGCTGCCTCTCAGCCGAAATCCTCCCGCTGCCGGACAGCGAGAAAGCAGCTCGACAAACGATCGAGAGCTTTCGAAAGTTCGCAACCTGACTCATGCTCAAGACAGACCTCTTACACCCTGACATTCTGCGGGTTTGTGCCCGCTCCGGTCACCATTCCAAAATCCTGATCGCCGACGGGAACTATCCAGCGTCGACAAAGCGTGGCCCCCAATCGGAGTTGGTTTGCCTTCAATTGGTTCCCGGAGTGCCAACCGTGGTTCAAGTCCTTCGCGCAATTTTGTCCACAGTCCCCGTCGACTTGCTCAATACCATGGGCATTCCTTCCGATGATCCCTACGCGAAATTCGGAGAGCCCCCGGCCTGGGCCGAATACCGGGACCTTGCGAAACAGGCCGGCCTGGGAGCGGTGATGCCAATTTCGAAGTGGGATTTCTACAAAGCCGTGGAATCGCCGGACCACGTTCTGACTATTCAAACAGCCGACCAGGCGCTCTGGGCCAATGTTCTGGTCACCATTGGCTGCCGGACCTGATAACCAGAATGCGCATCGATTCCCACCAGCATTTCTGGCGCTATTCAAACGACCAGTATCCCTGGATCCAGGGCGATTGGCCCATCCGCCGAAACTATTTGCCCGAGGATCTCGAACCGGAGCTGCGTGACTGTAGCATCGACGGATGCGTGGCGGTCCAGGCGCGTCAGAGCTTAGCGGAATCAAAATGGCTGCTGGACCTGGCGGATCGCGCGCCGTTCATTAAAGGAGTTGTCGGCTGGGTTGATTTGCGCTCGCCATCCCTTTCGGACCAATTGGCGGAACTCTGCCCAAATCCTAAATTCGTTGGTGTGCGCCACGTTGTGCAGGATGAGCCGGACGACAATTTCATGTTGCGCAAAGATTTTCAAGATGGGATCGCTCAACTCGAGGGCCACGGTTTAGCGTATGACATTCTCATTTACAGCCGCCATTTGCCCGCCGCGGTCGAGCTGGTTAAAAGATTCCCGCAACAGCGCTTTGTCCTGGACCACCTCGCAAAGCCGATGATTCGGGACGGTGTTTTAGCGCGCTGGCGTGAGCAGATTCGCAAACTGGCCCAGTACCCGAATGTCATGGGCAAGGTGTCGGGTCTTGTGACTGAAGCTCGCTGGAACGGATGGGAGCCCGACGATTTCAAGCCATACCTCGATGCGGTCTTTGAGGACTTTGGACCGGACCGGCTGATGTTCGGATCCGATTGGCCGGTGGCGCTGCTCGCCGCATCCTACCGCCAGGTCTATTCGTTAATCTCTGAATACGTATCCGGCGCGGCTCCCGATGCTGCCGCCAATATCTTCGGTTTGAACGCGCAAAAATTCTACGATTTATGAATTCGGCTATTCCCACAAGGCTTCTCGGCAACACCGGCTTGCGGCTGCCTGTCCTGAGTTTCGGCGCCTCCTCGCTCGGAGGAGAATTCCGCAGCGTAAAACTGGACGACGCGCTTTCAAGCGTCCGAGTGGCGCTCGAACTTGGTTTGAATTTCATCGATACCTCGCCCTTTTATGGACGCGGCATGAGCGAGGTGCTGCTGGGGATCGCGCTTCAGGACGTTCCAAGAGACAGGTATACCTTGTGCACCAAGCTGGGCCGGTACGACCTGGCACACTTCGATTTCAGCGCAAAGAGGGTCGTGGAAAGCGTTGATGTCAGCCTGCACCGTTTACGCACGGACCATCTTGATGTCGTCCTCTGCCACGACATCGAGTTTGTGTCACTCAACCAAATTATCGAGGAGACATTGCCGGCACTGCGTAAAGTTCAACAAACGGGCAAAGTGCGCTTTATCGGGTTCAGCGGCTACCCGCAAAAGATCTTTCGAGCGGTTTGCGACCAGGCGCCCGTGGATTGCGTCCTCAATTACAATCAGTACACGCTCCAAAACACCCGCTACGCAGACGAGACAATCCCGTACCTGCGTCAAAAAGGAATTGGCGTCATGAACGCGGGGCCGTTCAGCGCGCGCCTGCTTACACGCGCCGCCCTGCCCGCCTGGCTAAAGGAACCGGAGACCGTGAAAACGGCGGCGCGACAGGCGGCGGAGCATTGCGCAAAAAAGGGCGTGGACATCGCCCAGTTGGCGTTGCAATTCAGCATCGCAAATCCGGATATCGCAACCACGGTCAGCGGAAGCGCCAATCCGGAAAACATTCGCAAATGGGCAAAATGGGCCGCGGAACCGATCGACCAGCAATTGTTAGGCGAGGTGCTTGAGATTTTCCGGCCGGTCAAAAACATAGGCCATGCCGAAGGGCTCCCTCAGAACAACTAACCTGTTGCGCACCTATGAAAGCACTTCAGCTCGAAAAACCTTATCACTGGCGGCGGATCGATGTCGCGGCACCCCCGAATCCAAAACCCGGCGAAGCGCTGCTCAGCGTCCAGCGGATTGGCGTTTGCGGCACCGACATCAGCGGTTATCTCGGCAAGATGCCTTTCTTTTCTTACCCCCGTATCCCGGGTCATGAACTCAGCGTTGAGGTGTTAGCTATTGGCGAAGGCGTTGAGAATGTGCGCCCCGGTGATTTGTGTTCGGTGGAACCTTACCTGAATTGCGGAACGTGCTACTCGTGCAGGCGCGGATTAACCAACTGCTGCGAGCAAAACAAAACGCTGGGCGTCATGTGTGACGGAGGGATGACTGAACGGATTGTCCTCCCTGCCTCCAAACTCCACCGCGCCAACCAGCTCAGTCCCGACCAACGAGCGCTCGTCGAAACACTGGCCATCGGATGTCACGCCGTGAACCGCGGCCAGCCAGGCGCGGGTCAGAACACGCTCATCATCGGCGCCGGACCTATCGGCCTTTCCGCACTCGAGTTCGTCCGCTTGTCAGGCTCGCGCGCGATCGTGATGGACATCTCCGAAAAGCGGCTGGAGTTTGTTCGGAAGACCTTGAGAGTCCCCGACACGCTCTTGAGCACGGGCGGCGAATCGGATTTGCGCGAACTTCAAGAATTCACGGCCGGGCAACTTGCCGATGTGGTCATCGATGCGACTGGCAGCAATAAATCAATGGCCCGGGCCCTTGAATTCGCCGCCTTCGGCGGACGGGTCGTTTATGTTGGAATCACCCAACTGAACCTGGAGTTCCCTCACGCGCCGGTGATGCATCGGCGCGAACTCACGGTATTGGCGAGCCGGAACGCGCTGCCAGGGGATTTTACCCGGATCATTGGCCTCATAGAAAAGGGAAGGATCGACACCCAACCGTGGATAACACATCACGCCACCTTTGAAGATGTCCCGGAAACGTTCCCGGGGTGGCTCACGCCCGAATCCGGGGTCATCAAAGCCATCGTCACACTCGGCTGACAGCGGGCCGGAGGCGGCGTCGGTTCGGGCTTCAACCCGAAAATCCTAACGGGCCTGCACGCTAAGCCGGGGTCTCCTGTCGTTTTGCGCGGGATTGAATGCCGGCGATGCGTGAAAGCTCGCGGTGAATGCGCGAGACGCGTTCGACCTGGCCTTTGGCAGGAAAACGCTCGTAAAATCCCTCGTTCTTAAACGCCCGGGACTGTTCTGACCACGGGGCCAGCCGTTCCTGCCAGCGCTTGACACGGTCTTCCTCCTGCCCGGAATCCTGCGCCGCGAGATCGGCACACACCCGCAGCATCGCCTTGAGCGTCACCGGTTTGGTCACCATGTAATCAGAATTGCCCCACGCCTCGCCCCATACTTCTGCACAGGCTTTCAGAAAATCACGAACCATGGCGTAGTAGCGAGCGGCAGAGCGCTTGTCGGTCCCTTCCTTCTCAATATCGGGCCATGCCTTGTTAACCCAACGGTGAATCTCGTTGTACAACTCGGCCTGGAGGATCCATTTTTCCTGCTTGCTGCGGCCCCCCAGGCGATTGATCCGATAACGCAGGGGGCTGTCGGCCTCGCGGTACAGCATCTCGGCAATCTGCGCCGCGAACCGGCGGTCGGGTTCGGCCCACGACACGCGCTCGTACAAATCGATGAGGTGGCTTTTGTTGATGCGAGTTGGAGTTGAGTTGATAATCACGAACATCTCCGTCGCGAAATCTTCGCTGCGCCCGTCGAAAATGACACAAGGCACATGAATGCTCTTGGCTTCGTCGGGATGCGTGCGCTCATAAAACTGCAGCGCTGCCAACCGGTGCTGGCCGTCAATGATGAGGTATTTGTCCGGCGGCTCATGCAACCGCCCTACCCCGCTTCCATCGGTCCACGCCTCGAAATGCAGCTTGTGTGGCGTGAACAACAGAACGGTGCCAGGAATGGGCGGCTGGGAAATTGCCGTTTCATAGAAATTGCGAATCGCCCGCACCTTCGCTCGGGAAAGCGCCCGCTGAAAGGCTTTGTCGCTTTTTTCGATGCGGGCAATGAACTGGGCGACATCGTCCTGTTCGTCCACCTGTTCGGGCGCGATGACACCGCCTTCCTCGTCGAAATAGCGGCTGATAAATCTAACGCGCTCCAGAAGGTGTTGGGACGGGAACGACGCGAAATAAAACACTGCGTCTTTCTGACGGACTTGTGTGGCGATCATGGTTAAGCCAGGTTGCCGCGCGAACCCCTCGCGCGTCGGCGGGAAACTACTTCGGGTCCGCGCTAAAAACAAGAGCAACAGACGATCGTGGAACGGACAAACCAATAGACATTTAAACTCGGGATCGTAAAGTAACGTGTGGTGTTAAGCTAAAATGCATGCTTCGACTCAACAACGAATTCTTCCGGTCCGGTTGAGTACTGCGGTGTGGCTGCCGGTTTTCCTGAGTCCGACCGCTTTTTGTCTATTGCTCGCGGCTTGGAACAGGTCGCAACTGCCTACCCCGCCGCAGGGCATTATCGTTTCACTGTTTTGTCTCCTGCCACTCGCGGCTCTCCTGGTCTGCGGAGGTGCGGTGTGGCGGAGCCGACTGAGATGGGGTCTGAAAATCAGTGGACTGTTGATCACAGTGGTAGCGATGGTCTTGCAGGTTGCGGTTTTGCTCTGGCTCATCGTTGCGATGGTTACGGTGGCGATTGCTTTGCCACAGTAACCACAAGTCGGCTGGCTTCGGTCCGTGCCCTACATCTTTAACCTGTAAAACATCGTCGCCGTGGCCGGTATTGTGAGGGGCGAAACGGGAGAACCGGGGACATCGGCGTAAGTTCCGTTGACGGTTGTGGACTGTTGCAGCGTGGCACCCGACGGCCAAGTGATAATAACTGTGTTGCTTCCGGCGGGCTTGATGGCAAAGGTGGCGAGAGACCCTGATTTGGCCGCGTTGTAGTGTGCGGATACCTGTGCTGCGGACAAGGCGGTGTTATAGATCGCGACTTCGTCGATAGCCCCACGGAGGTTATCGGCCCACCCCATGCCGGTGGCACCGACAGCCCAATCGCCGCCGTCAATGGTCAAAGCTCCCGTCGGGCCGGCTTGGGTGGCAACCAGCTGGCCATTTCGATAAAGCTTCCAGTTGGCGCCGTCATATGTGCCCACCAGGTGCACCCAGGCGGAGGCGCCGATGTCCCCGTCGGGGACAGGATAAGTGGCCGCGTAAACCGTCGTGGTGCCATTACCGTCGTCGTATTTCGCGGAACCGACGGAGTAATTGGTGCCGTGGTCGATCAGCAGGAACACTTCGCTGGTGTTGGTAACTGCGCCGACAAAATCGGCGCCGGCGGGGTCGACGGTGCCGACGAACGCTTCGTAGCTGCTGATGGTAGGCGGCCCATGGGAAATAATACGGGCAACTGGCGCCAGGTTCACACCGGGCTGCACCCAGGCTTCCAGGCTGATGGTGCCGGAAATGTTCAAGCCCGCGGGGTTGTTGAAGCTGGCCCAACCATTATTGAGACTCGTACAATAGAATGACATTTAGTTCTAGCCAAGCTGGATTGATTATGGTACTTTTCTGGCATGGCGAACAAACGAGATCACCAAAAGATGGAAAAGCGACGGCTGCGGGCGGCCAATATGTTTGAGCG
>DATGLT010000034.1:0-3653 GCA_035294005.1 Verrucomicrobiia bacterium | reverse complement strand
AGGAATTCAAAGGCACCGGCAACATGGAACTCATCCTGGATCGGAAGCTCTCCGATCGGCGGCTGTTTCCCGCGATCGACATCCCGAAGAGCGGCACCCGCAAAGAGGAAAAGCTCTTTCCCAAGCACCAGATTGAGGCGGTGCGCAAACTTCGCCGCATGATGGTCGACCTCAACCCCGTGGAAGCAATGGAAACATTGGTCGCCGCACTCAAGAAGCACAAGACCAACGAGGAATTGTTGGCCAAACTGGTGTAACCACGGGTGCGACCGCCGATGTTCTTTTTGAGGAACTCTGCGGTGACTGCTCAATTTCAAAGGCGCCACTTTTTCGGCGCCTTTTTTGTTTCATGAGGAGCGACAAACGATCCGGGCGGCTTGCGGCTTCACGCCCGCCGCTGGAGCGGATGCTTCGGATTCATCAGATCATCCAGGCGGGCTCGTTTCCCAATGCCACCCGCTTGGCCGCCGAACTCGAGGTCAGCACCAAGTCGATTCACCGCGACCTGGAATTCATGCGAGACCGCCTGCAATTGCCGCTGGAATTCGACAGGGCGAAGATAGGTTATTTCTATACCGAGGAGGTCAGTTCATTTCCCACCGTGCAGATTACGGAGGGAGAGTTGTTCGCGCTGGTGGTGGCGGAAAAAGCATTGCAACAGTACCGGGGAACGAGCTTTGAAAAGCCGTTACTGAGCGCGATTCGGAAAATGGAGCAATCGCTTCCGGACACCATCTCGCTCGACCTGGCGGATGTGGAGCGGGCAATTTCGTTTCGAACCCGGGCCGAACCGATCCTGGACCTGGAAATTTTTGATCGCCTGGCCAAGGCCACCGCGAGTCGAAAGCAACTGGAGATCGCCTATCGAAAACCGGGGATGGCGCAAACCGAACAAAGGCTGATCGACCCGTACCACCTGGCCAACATCAATGGCGAATGGTATTTGTTCGCTTTTGATCACTTGAGGCGAGACATTCGGACGTTCGTGCCCGCGCGGATCAAGTCTGTGCGCGCCACCGGCCGGGCCTTTGTGAGGCATAAGCAATTCTCGCTCGAAGCGCGGTTGCGCGACAGCTTTGGGGTTCACTCGGGAGCGGGCGAATTCGAAGTCAGCATCCACTTCAACCCGAGCGTGGCCGATTATATTCGCGAGAAAAAATGGCACGACTCGCAGAAGTTGCGAGTTCTGCCCGACGGATCGGTGGACCTGGAGATGAAGCTTTCCAGTCTGCAAGAGGTGGAACGCTGGGTGCTCGGATGGGGCGGGAACGCCAGGGTCCTCAAGCCGGCGGAACTCGCGAACTCGGTTAGGGAAGCCGCGAAAAAGATACTGGAATCAATGTAACGAGAATAGGGTATAGACCCCCGTATGAATTAGAGAATGTTTTGTTATAACAGCTTCATGGCAAGAGAGGAGAGCCACGAATGCGGTCTGCCCAGCCTTGAGGAACGGCGCCGAATTCTGTTTGAAGCGGGAATGATTTTGGAGGAGGCACGCGATTTAGTAGCGCGATTGGATCGGCATGAATCGCGCAGCTGGGGCACTAACCTGGCACACCGTCAATACCTGGAACGGATCGGTCAGCAACGTCACGGGTTGGTCCCGGGGCCGCCGCTCAATGCGGGCACAGGCCCTCAACCGGCCGGTGGCGGCCAGGCCCTGGCTGCTTGATCCAGGAGAGGATTTGCTTTGCTGCTGCCGCCGGGGCGGTGCCCAGCACGTTGTGATCCGCGGGCCAAATCACGCGATGCTCCTTTAGGCGCGGGCAATCCTTTAGTAATGCCCGCCGAGCCGCCGCCCACGGAACAATTGGATCGAAGAAGCCAGTCAAAGCGTAAATTGGGAGGCTGGCGCTCCGAACGGCTGGTCGCGGATCATTCTGCGCAACCAACTCGAACCGATGGCGCATTGCCTTCCAGTCCTCACCCGTCCGGCGGGCCACGAACTCACGGATGCTCGCGAGCGTCTCGGGCGAGCGTCTGAAGCGGAACCGCGCGAACAGGGCATAGATCTGTAACCCAAAGTTTAGAACCCCCTTGGTGCTTCGACCCGTCAGCAACATTGCGGCGGAGGCCATCCACGGAGCAGGGTGTCGCCCGAACCCACCTGCCAGGATGACCCCGTTTGCCTGGAAGTTCCCCCGCCTGAGGATTTCCCACACGACCTGCGAACCAAACGATTCGCCCAGCAGCCAGCCTTCCTGGATCCTTTCCCTGGTGAGAGCCCCCTCAATCGCGGCCGCGTAATCATCCAGTGACGCGTCCACAGTCCGCGGGTAAGTGATCTCAACGAAGCAAACTTCAGTTCCGACCGCGCGACGAAATCCTGTGACCAAAGTCCAGTCGCCGTGCACACCGGGCAAATAGATCAAAGTTGGCCGCGCATCGCGATTATATACGCGAATGGATGGTTCTTGCGCCTTCCCTTTTTCGAGGGCGGTGCTGTTACTGGAATCCATTGCTTTGGCCGGTTGCTCTCAGGCGCTTTTCCAATTCCCGCTGGTCCACCTTGCCGGAACCCAGCAAGGGAAGGTCGCGCATGACATGAATTTCGCGAGGGACCGCGAGATTGGTCAGGCCCTGGGCAAGGATTGCCTGGCGCACGTCAGGAAGCTTCAGCTCCGGCTCATTCGTCACCAGCAAAATCGTTTCTCCCCTGCTTTCATCAGGCCGCGCAACCACGGCCAGAGCGAGTTTGGGACTGAAATGAGGGAAGGCTCCAGAAAGGGCCTCCTCAATTGCGGTGAGGCTGACCATTTCTCCGCTGATCTTGGCGAAACGACGCAGCCGTCCCAGCAGGTACACGTACCCATCCGCATCGACTCGGGCCACATCGCCCGTGTCGTACCATCCGTCGACCAGCTCGGGTCCGCCTTTTGACCCGGGACGAATGTAACCCATCATGATATTAGGTCCGCGGACCAACAGCTTGCCGGTTGTGGCTCGATGATTCCGCGTGAGCTGGGCGGACTCTGCGAGTTCTTCGTCGGGCATTTTCGCGCTGTCCATCGAGGGAATTCCTTCCACTGGTTCGAGCCTATATTCGATACCCGGCAGGAATTTGCCGACCGAGCCGGTGCGCGAGTCCATCGGAGTATTCACCGCAACGCCCGGGCTGCATTCAGTGGCTCCGTACCCCTCAAAAATCCGGAGTCCAAATTTTTGCATCCACAGCTGGCGCGTGCCATCGAGGAGCTTTTCGGCGCCCGCGAAAACGTAGCGGACGGAATGGAAATCGTAAGGATGTGCCTTCCTGGCATACGCCGCCAGGAAAGTGTTGGTGCCAAAAAACACCGTTGCATTGGTATGGTACAGCGCGACAGGCACAACGCGGTAGTGCAGCGGAGAGACGTAAAGGAATACAAAGTTGCCCTGAATAAGAGGCAGGAGCAGGCCGACGGTGAGGCCGAAACTGTGGAAGAGCGGCAGGGCGTTAAAGAATCGGTCGGTGTCGACGAGGTCAACCACTGCCAGCATTTGGCGCACATTCGCCAGCACATTACGATGGCTGAGTTCAACGCCCTTTGGTTCGCCTTCCGACCCGCTGGTGAAAAGAATCAGCGCGGGGTCTTCCGGTCGGGTTGCCGGGGGAGAAAGGCATTCGCGGTTCAGCCTGGATTTAAACAGCCCTGCCAGCCGGTCGGCGAATTTCA
>DATGLT010000033.1:0-5399 GCA_035294005.1 Verrucomicrobiia bacterium | reverse complement strand
GCGGCTTCGGAAAAGACGATCCCGCCGGCGCCGCGCCTGTCGGTCTGCAGCACGGCCAAAACACCCTCGTCGTGTAGAAACTTCTCGAGGGGCTCGTAAGCGCGCGCACGGCGTTTCCAATAATCCGCCGACATTTCCAGCGGCAAATTGCGGAACAATGCCTCCCGTTTTTTCGAGTTACGAGGCAGCGTGTCCGGTATCCATGCCGGTTTGGGGGCGGGACTCAAGTCGGGCTCTTTAACCATGCTGGCCAGGTTTTTCTCGTCCAGCCGCGTGCTTTCAGGCTGCAGCGGTTCTTCAAAATCACGCGGCGATCCGAGCAAGACGATTTTTCCTTTCAACTTGCCTTTCCACAGCGCCTGGTATTCACCAATGCGTTCGCGCAGAGTCGCGAGGTCGAGTTCTCTCGCATTCTCGTCTTCGCGCAAAAGGGAAGTGGCTATGACGGGCCCTCGAACGGCGCCCGCCGTCCCCGCACACCAGGCTTTAGGCGTGCCATGCAGCGCAGTATAAACCGGACGCGTCATCGCGAGTTCGAATTTCGCGATCGTCCAACTCCGTGGGCATGTTCCCCACGGCTCAAGATGCACATTTTCCAGCCCGTAATCCTTCAGAACTTTCTGGGCCCATGCCGCCGCGGAGTCAAATCCCGGAGAACCGGTCAGCCTCGGCCCGTTGGCGTCCGTCAGGTAAAATAAATGGTCCATGACCTTTGAATTCTTGAAGGCTTCGGCCTTGATCTGATGCACTACATTCAAATCCGGCGTCTCGCCTGACCAGGCGAGTTGCGAGAAGGCGGTGATGGTGATGGCCACGCCAATACCGGCTGCTGTCCTTGCGCGAAATCGCCCTCCATGGGCCTCGAAGATGGATGCCGTTTTCACAGGCGTTGATTGTTGCATCCTGCCGAAATGCGCTCAAGGTGGAACTCGCCGGAATTTGTTGTGATAGAGCCTCGGTTTTCCAAGTCTGTCGTCTTGGAAGAGCAGTTTTTCCATGGTGAAGTGGCGCGACACCCCATTTCTGAAGCGAACGCCAGGGGCCACGGTGCCAACGAGTCATGGAAAAGGTCAAAGTCTTGCTGGCCGAGGACCACAGTGTGGTTCGGGAGGGAATTCGCGCCTTGTTGCGGCCCGAAGTTGACATCGAGATTATCGGGGAAGCCAGTACCGGATTGCAGGCCGTCGAGCTTGCCAAGTCGAGTCGCCCCGATGTTATTGTCATGGATATCGGCATGCCCGGCTTGAATGGCCTGGATGCCACGCGCCAAATCGCCAGGGCCGTCCCACAGGCCAAGGTTTTGGTCCTCAGCTCGTACGATGATTGGGAGTGCGTCGAGAAACTCATCGAGGCGGGCGCGAAAGGATTCCTGAGCAAAAAAGCCGCAGCCTGCGAGTTGGCGGACGCAATTCGCGCCGTGCGGCGAAGCAAGGAGTATTTTAGCGCCGAAATAACCAAAGCGTTGCAGCGGCGCAAGCTTGCCGCCCAGAGGATGGCCCGGCCGGGATGTAATCCGTGCGCACTTACGACCCGCGAAGAAGAAGTGCTGCAACTCATCGCGGAAGGCTTTCCCAACAAAGGCGTGAGCGCCCAACTCGGAATCAGCATCAAAACCGTCGAGAAACACCGGCAGAAAGTCATGGACAAGCTCGGGATCCACGAGGTGGCTGGTTTGACACGTTACGCCATCAAACGGGGTCTGGTTCCGGAAAAGATTCCCGTAGCCAACGCGCCCACACCTCCTGAGCCGCTCTTGCCGTAGTGTTCGACAGAATGCCGCGGTCCCAAACCTCGAAACGCCTCCCATCAACCGCAGTAACGGTCGGCGTGTCCCCATTCTGCCACCGTCCTCGAAATCCTTTAGAGCGCAGCCTCGGTAAAGCGGTGTGTTGGACTCGGCTTGCCCGGCCTGAAATGCTCCAGGTGATCCAAGCTAGCTTTCAGACCGGGTATGGACTTCTCGGTTGCTTCAAGGGCCTGGCGCATCACACCGGCGAGGATATCCGGCGCCGCCTCCGCCCTTAGGTTGATTATCAGTTGGCCACTCTCGACCGGAATCTCCAGCTTCATCGAAAGTTCAGGCACAAAGTCGTTGCGCACCAGGTTAACCACCGCGATCTCGCCTAAAACGTTTCCGTCCGGACTCAGGGTCATTTTCAAATGCGCTACCTCCGCATCGTTTGCTTTCAACCGGGCCTGTATTTCGCCGGCGAGTTTTTGCAGAAATTTTTCCGAATCAAATCCTCCGGTTCGGGAGACTTCAACCGTGCAGTTGAGCCAGCCCAGCAACGCCTCGCCGTCCGCGTAGACCTCGTAATCCACGTCCATGGCCATTCCCCCCCGTTGTTCGTCCCTGGTAATTTGGTCAAACCATTGATCCAGGTTCGCGCCGTTCCTTGAGGATACCACCTGGATTTTCTTGTTTGGAAACTTTTGACCCAGCGCGCCTCTCAGCAATTCGATGCGTTCGGGACTCACCAGGTCGGCCTTGCTGATCACGACAATGTCAGCTTCTTCGAGCTGCTTCAGGTAAATGTAAATGACTTTGTCCGTGAAGTTGCCGCCTTGTTCCAGCCCGAATACCCGCAACGCGCGAACCGGGTCCACCAGAACGCTGACCGGGGCGACCGTGAAATCCTCGCCATACAAGCGGCGCAGCGGGTAGGTCACCGTAGCCACCAGGTCCGTGCAACTGCCGACCGGTTCGGCAACAAACACATCCGGCCGGGTTTCCGCCGTTAGTTTTTGAGCTGCTTCCACCAAAGAATTAAAACGACAGCAAAAACAGCCTCCCGGAATCTCTTCAGTGGCAAACCCTTGCGAGCGCAGCATTGCGGTGTCCACCAGATTCCTGCCCTGGTCGTTGGTAATCAGGCCAACCCTCAAGCCCGACTTCTGCAGATGCGCTGCCAGTTTGCCTACAGCGGTTGTTTTTCCTGCCCCCAGGAACCCCCCAATCATGATGTAACGGGCTTTGTCAGAGCGGGTGCTTGGCATAAATTCAGTCGATGCTTTCGAAATTGTAACTCGCGAGGCACTGTGCATTCCCGCCGCGTCAAACGCAAGCCCTTCGGGTTCAGTTTACTTTCCGGTTTGGGGGGAAACCAGGGCCAGGAGCGCAGCTCTTCGGTCATCGGGTAAAGCCATACCCTTGAGAACCGATCGAGCCGAAGACGGCGCGAGAGCCGCTGCTTGCGCGAAGCGGTCACCCGCCTGTGGATCCCAGGCCAGTTGCTGCAACAGGCTGGTGAGGAACGGATCCCGGCGAGGATCCGAAGGGGGCAATTGGTTGTACCACTGAAGCGCGGCATCGAATTGCGAAACGCCCCATTCGCCAAACGCGCTGCCGCCGGCCGTCATGCCCAATTGCTCCGGCAAATGGTTTGCCCAATCGAGAGCGGCCGCAGGGTCGTTTCGCGCCATCGATCGTGCAAGGTTCTGGTACGCATACATTGAAAATGTGACATTGGTAGAGGATTGGAGAAAAGCGGCCAGGCTGGACGGATCGGCTTCTATCCATTTCCAGGAAACTTTGTCCGCCGCGCTGCGGATCGAATCCGGATCCAGGCTCGAGAGCCAGGCAATGGTTTCGGGCGGGACCCGCTTGCTTTCGAACGTATTGGGGAACCATTTGTCGGCTACGGCAGCGGCAGCCTGTGAGCGCGTCGGCGACGGCTCCATCGAGCTCACCAGCGCCGCGGCCGCGGCGGGGTCCTTTTGCGCGGCTCCATTGAATAAATCCCGCACCGATTCCGTGAGCGTGCTGCCGGCCAGGTTTGCCTGGCACCAGGCCAGGGCGGCGGAGGCATCCTGCTTGGCCCACGCTTCGACAAAGCTGGGGCTGAGCTTTTTGACGGTCGCAAGATCGGCATTCGCCAGCCAGTCGGCGGCCTGGTTCAGGTCGCGCTCCGCCCACGATTTTAGAACAGTGTCGGCAAGCGATTTTCCCAAATCACCCCGTTGAGCCGTCGCGAATTGAAGCGCTTGGGCTGGATCCATTTTCGACCAGGCTTCACCGATTATTCTCAGGGCTTGCGCCGAGGCGTAGCCGGCCGGACAACCGAGCGTGAACTCCGCGGCATGGCGCGGGTCCGTTTTTGCCCATGACTCCACCGCCTTCATATTCGGCCCATAATTCTCAATGTGCCATTGCGACATCATCTTCAAGCCCGTCTCCGGGTCGGAATCCATCAGGGTCGAAGCAACCTGCTGCCGCCAACTGTTGCGTTCGGGAAAGTTTTCCGGCCCGTTCAGCGCCTCAATCGCCGCCGCCTTATCCTTCTTCAACCAGCTCGAAAAAAGGATGTCGGCAAATTCGCCCGAAAACTTGTTGCCCTGTTTCGCCGCAGAGCGCAGCGCTTCAAAGAATTGTTTCGGCGCCAGCTCCGCCCAACGCTCCGCAACGAGCCGAGTCGCGACCCGGTTGCCCTGGGCCAGCCTCGCCAGCCTTGGAAAATCCGCAGCGCCAGCTTTCTCAATCGCGTCCCACCAGTACAGCCACCGGGTCACGCCTTTTGTCATTGAAAGATTCAGCTCGCCGGCCGGTTGCGCCGGACCGTGAGTTTTCCGTTCAGAACTCACCTTCGAACCGGAAGAGGGTCGCGCTGCGTTCGAGTTTGTTGTAGATGCCGAAATGACCATGTTGCCACGCAGAACTCCCGAGTGGCGCAAACCAATACCCGCGGCCGTTCCCAGGGCCACTCCAAACAGGACCGCAAACAAAGGGGCTGTCAATTTCATTCGAAAGGATCGGGTAGCCAGCCTAAGGACCGGTCGATGCGCTGTTGTTCAGCGATGCCTGCAACTGGGCTTTTCGTTCCGGAGTGAACGGCCCGGCCTCAATCCACTGACGCGCGGTTGCCAGGTCGCGAATGGCCATCATCTTGGAGACGTGCGCGGCCGCGGCATCGCGCTGCGCTGGGTCGGCGATTCCCAACGCAAGATTCCACGCGTCTCGCGGATCGGTTTCTGAAAGAGCGAAGGCAATCGCTTTGCTGGTTTGGTCGCGCTCTGGCCCGGCGGCCATTGCTGAAACCCATTGCGTCGCGTCGCGCGGGTCGGTTGCGGCCCATGTGGATGCGATCGCGGCCGCCGCGCCGCTGCGTGTGGTGTCTGCCGGCATCGATTGGATCCAGGCAATTGCATCCTCCGGCGAGCGCTCCGCCCAGGCGCGCGCAATCGAAACTGCTCCCGAAGACTGGCTTGACTCGGAGAGAAGCGGCAGACGCGCAATCCACGTCTGAGGGTCGTCGAGGTTG
Organism: Verrucomicrobiia bacterium; assembly: GCA_035294005.1. GTDB lineage: Bacteria > Verrucomicrobiota > Verrucomicrobiia > Limisphaerales > UBA8199 > JANXQE01. The sequence goes on along the minus strand of DATGLT010000033.1, from coordinate 141 downwards.
TCGCCGCGCAACATGCTGAACGCGGTTTCCAGCAACGGTTGCTGCAATCGAGCCGGCGCCTGGCTGTAAAGAGTGTCCAGACGGTACATCATCGAACCTCCGTTGAGCAGGCTTTGGGCAAGTTGCTTTACCTGGCTGTCA
>DATGLT010000032.1:0-6708 GCA_035294005.1 Verrucomicrobiia bacterium | reverse complement strand
GCAGAAAATCGTACTTTCATTTAGATCCTCCCACCAGCGGTGACTCCTTTGTACGTCAAGCTGCTCGTATTGTAAAGCCTCACATCGAGCGGGCCGGGCATTTGCAGTTTCCGCGCGACTGGAAAACTGGAAAAGACCGGCTACTTTTTGGCGGGTTCGGCGGGTTTCCCGAACTTCGCCTGGTCGATCGGAACGTTCAGTTGCACTTCGTTCAGTTGCGTTTTGGAGCGTCCATCGACCCACGTCGTCACCCAATGAAAGGGCATTTTGATCCCATTCACATCGCGATAATCGGAATAGTCAAATTGAGTCGGCTGGCGACCGACGCGCGAACTCGTATAGCGAACCATTCTCAGCAGCAGACCCGTTTCCGAATCGAAGTACAGTTTGACGGGAGACTTGGCCGGACTGTATCCCTGCAAGATGGTGACATCTTTATCGCCGATGAGGAATGGCGGCCCTACGCGCAGGTCGGTAAGCGATCGCTTGATTTGAGCGGGGAAAGAAAGCTCCGCATCCACCCGGGCGTTGTCCAAATCCGAACCCGCCAGCGGCAGCAACGTTACAGGCACATCCGTGTATGGAGCTGCGATCCAGCCATTGGCTCCATCGTAGGTATTGGTGGTGAGCGCGCCGTGATTGTCGACGATGCTGGTGCGCTGGTTTGGGGCCTTTGCATAGATCTCCAGCGGATGCTGTTCAGTATCGTCGTATCCCTGCCAGGTTCCCTTGGCGACGAAGCTGCTGACACTGCTCACTTTATCCGCGCCGCCGATGGCCCTGAAAAACTTTTCCAGCACCTGGTCCGGCGCCGGCTGTCCCGGTGCCTGCGACAGGATTTCGGCCGGGTCCTTGTCGGGGGCGTCGCCATACTGCACGGCCAAATCCGGCACGATCTCGGGAGTTCGTCCAAAGCGATGGCAGGAATAGCATGTCAGAACCTGACGCCCGCTAAAGTAGGTTTGGTTGATCATATTCATCATCACGATCATCCGCCGAGCCGTTTGTTTCTGTGGCAGCTTATCGCTGGCGTAGCTCTCCCAACTGCCGCCGCTATCCTGGCCATGACACGTAGTGCAATTTGCATTCAGCGAAGCTGCAAAGAATCCCATGGTCTCCATGAACTCGTTGACGGACATTCCGCGAAGCACTTGCACATTCTTGAAAACCTGTTCAGCTAATGGCGGTTTTTCTTGAGCCTTGGCGTGTGAGCCGATTAGAAGAAAGCCAATTAAGTACAGCATGGTGATCAGTGCATTGGATGCGGATTTCATGCAGCCTCTCATTTTGTTCTCTGCCGCAGGCAAAGAAAACCTGCGTTCGACCGTGCTCATCGCGGCTTACCCTACCACAAGTTCTCCTATATCCACCTTCGTTTCCTCGTCTGGAGCATTGGCGGGTCGTCCGGCACATGGACTGTGCCTCGTTTAGTGCAACGTTCGACTTCCTTAAATGAGAACTTGAGCTTGACACAAATGATGAACGTGTGTTTGGATGCGCGCATTATTTTTCGAGTGGGCACGGCGACAGTACTGAAAATTCGTTCTGCGCACCGAACTTGACCGGGGGACAAACATGCGTGGTTTGCTTCGTCTGATTTCCTCACAGGCCGTCGTATTCATCGTGCTTGGTCTCATGTCACCGTCTTTCCTGCAAGCCCAAACGGTGACAGGCACGATACTGGGGAACGTAGCGGATTCGTCCGGGGCCGCCGTGCCGAACGCACAGGTGACGGTCACGAACCAGGATACGGGTGTGGTACGGACAGCCGTGACCACAGCTGAGGGCGTTTACACCGTTCCGTCCTTGCTGGCCGGCAAGTATTCAGTGGAAGCCCAGGCGCAGGGCTTCACACCGGCGCAGGTCAAGGATATCGTTCTGAACGTAGGTTCGAATTCGCGCGTGGATTTGGTCCTCACAGTAGGCGCGGTCACGCAGCAGGTGACGGTAACCGAAGCGTTGCCCACGGTTGAAACCACCAGCTCGGAAGTTTCGCAAGTGATGGACGCGAACCTTATTGATGCGGTGCCTTTGAACGCGCGGGATTTGCAGCAACTGGCCCTCATTCAGCCCGGCGTCACCATGGTGTACACGGGCTCTTACGGACACACGCTATCGGTAGGCGGAGACCGCATTTCCAATAACCGCTTCCTGACCGAAGGAATCGATGTGAGTCTGTTTTCCAAACAATCCCCGGTGAGCCTTGCCAGCTTCAACATGATGGGTGCGGATGCCGTGAAGGAATTCAAGGTGATTACCGACAATCCGCCGGCAGAGTATGGCGAGACTTCCGGCGGCGTTATGAATACGATTTTCAAGTCCGGCACGAACAACCTTCACGGTACGGTATACGAGTACTACCGCAACAGCGCCTTTGACGCGCGCAATTTCTTCGATGGCGCGAAAGTTCCCCCTTTGCACCGGCATCAGTTTGGAGCGTCGCTTGGCGGACCCATACGAAAAGATAAGACTTTCTTCTTCGCGAACTATGAAGGGTTCGTGGCAGACACGTCTCAATCCTTCGTCGCGGCTATGCCGGATGCAGCCGCGCGTGGAACGGGCGCGACGGCGCCATGTCTCGCGGCCGGCGTAGGCGTCACCTTCGCCTGTCCGACGGGAACTCCCGTCGGAACTCCTTTCGTTGTAGGGCAGCTCCCATGCGGCGTTGGAACGGGCCCTGCGCTTTTCAGTGCAGCCAATCCGGCGGCCAACGGGACTTGCGCAGCCGGCGTTCCAGCCGGGACCATGACCAACGTCCCTGTCAGCTCCGCGATGTATCGCATCTTCTTCGGCGGCTATAGCGGAAATCCCGGTGTTCCGCTCATGCCTGCGTGCAATGGCGGTGAAATCCTAAGCGCCGCAGGCCTTCCGACTGGAACCTGCAACTTCCTCAGCAATCCGGATCAGGCGGTGCGAGAGCATTTTGGCGTAATCAAGGTTGACCACAGCTTTACCTCAAGCAATTCCATCTCGATCAGCTACAACATTGATCCTTCCACCTCGTACACTCCGGCGCAGACCGGCATCACGGCTGATGATATCTACTTCCGAAAGCAGATCCTTTCCTTGCAAGACACGCAGATTGTTTCGACCAATGTCGTGAACACTTTCCGCTTTGGCATCGGCCGGATTTACTACTCGGGGAATATGGATTTGACGGTGGGTGTCGGGGGCATTTCCAAGGTTGATCCGGAAGTCTTTGTTCCACCGAATCCCTTGATCGTGGATAAGAGCCCGTATCCACAGTTTCCCGCCATTGCGGTCAATGGCAATCAGATCCAAACCCTTGGTGCGCAGGCTACCGGCACCGCCAATTTCATTCCCCGCTTCAATGGTTACACCAGCGGCAATCTCAACGAGGACGTAAACTGGCAGCTTGGCAGACATGCCGTTCAGTTCGGTTTCCAGGGCCGGAAGTGGGACGACAACATCGAAAACTACATGTCGAATCCACGGGGCACCTATACGTTTTCAAACCTCGCCCAATTTCTGGCGGGCGGTCCCGCAAATAGCTTCGGCTGGTGGGTCAATGGCTATACAGATCCTCTGAACGGGCAAACGTATACTGCGACGTTCGCTCGCGGCGAGGGCATGTACACCGTGGGCGTGTATGGCGAAGACACCTTCAAATTCCGCCCGAACCTGACGCTCAGTTACGGTTTGCGCTGGGAATATGCGTCCTCTCCCCACGAAGAGTACAATCGTATCTCGAACCTTTGGGGACGTGGCAATCCGCCGAGTTGCTCGCCTTATACCTGTGCAACCCCGACTGTCGGCTTCCCCTGGTACAACCCTCCCAAGCACAACTTCGCGCCGCGAGTGGGTTTCAACTGGGATCCTTTCAAGAAGGGCAAGACGAGCGTGCGCGGTGGCGCCGGAATCTTCTACAACGAACTCGAAGATTCCTTCTGGTATCCCTCGATTGCAGCTCAGCCACCTTTTGTCATCCCGGTCACCCTGACCAGCAGCACTGTTGGCGGCGGGGTAAGCATCCCGTTCATCAATGTTGGCACGCCGGGCACGGGTAGCGGCTCAAATTCGGCCTTAAATCAGTTTTTGGCCGCTCCTCTACCCAAGCAGACCTATGGCGGAGTGGAAAGTCCCTTTTTCAAGACGCCGGTCAAATACAGCTTCAACTTGGCGATTCAACAGGAATTGCCTGCTCATCTGAGTTTGCTGATTGCCTATGTCGGCTCTCAAGGGCGTGATTTGGGCCGAACCATGAGCTGGCAAGACTACTTCCCCACCACGATCGAGCAGCCGGGGCAATTGCCGGCTGTGAATGGAGTGCCGATCCCCGGATCGGTTGTGAATCCGAATTGCAAGGCGCCCGGCGAGATCTCCTGCTATTACTGGGCGGGAGCGGGGCTGAACAACGCCAACTTACTCGGAAATGCCGTCGGCGTTAACGGGGCAACGGCTAATACCGTCCCTTATGCCACCCTTTGCGGTCCAAACGCCGCAGCGGGCGGGGCAAACCGAACGAACTGCTTCAATAACCCGAACTGGGGCAGCAGCATCACGGGCCAGGTAAACGACGCCAACCTGTATTACAACTCGTTGCAAACAGCCTTGGAGCGGCGCATGTCGCCGGGATTGCTTGTGCGCTTCAACTACACGTACGCGGAATGCGTTACCGATTCGGGATTCGATCAGCCGACCAGCCTGAGCAACGGCGGATCCGCTGCCTGGCCTCTGATCTACATCTCCAGCGCGGCGCGCGGGCGCTGCGCTTACTTGGGAACGCATTCGGCTAATCTCACCCTCACCTACGTTTCACATTGGGGCAATAACCTGAGGTCCGGCCTGGCAAAGCATCTGCTGACCAACTGGGAGCTCACCAGCCAATCACTCGTACAATCCGGGCTGCCGTTTGGCATCACCGAAGGCGCGAACGTTTCCCGCTACAACACTACGCCAAACTCGGCGGGTGCTGACCGGCCCGATTGGGCACAGCCCAATGCCCTTTGTCCCAATCCAACTCCCAACGGTGCGATCAACAAAGGCAACATCGCAAACTATGTAAACGTGAATTGCTTTGTTCCCGCGCCCTCCGGCTATCTCGGCAACGTCGGAAATATGGTATTCACCGGGCCGCCCTTGATTAATACGGATGTCAGCCTGCGGAAGACATTCCGCCTGAATGAGAGCAAGTCGTTTGTCTTCTCCGCGGATATGTTCAACGCTTTCAACCGGGCGAATTTCAACCCGCCCTCCGTATCGTCCGCGTTCACCACGAGCTTGGCGCAGAATACGCAATTCGGCCGTATCGGTGTGAATACCAATACGCCGACCACGACCACCTCGCGGCAATTCCAAATTGACGGCAGGTTTATTTTCTAGGCGCCGCGACAGCAATAGAAGGCGAATTGGACCTCAAGCAAAGCCGGTAACCGGTGCACGCCGGATACCGGCTTTTTTCTCGGGGAAGTGGAGTCAAGGAGGCTCAGATGCGTGGAATCGCGCTCTTTGTATCTGGATTGATCCTCGGCGGCGTAATGATGCAGGCCAGTTCGGCTCAGCAACAGAAGGTCGAGAGCGGGCTGAAGCTCAACCACGTCGGATTTAACGTGAAGAACTTTGATGAAAGCCTGAATTTCTATACGAAGACAATGGGATTTCGCGAAGCCTTTACATTGCGCGGGCCCGACGGCAAGCCAACCTTGTCGTACATTCAGGTCAGCCGCGAAACATTCCTGGAGTTGGCGCCCGCGACCGCCGATCGCGCGCCGGGACTCACTCACTTCAGCTTCGAAGCTCCCGACGTCAACGCAACTGTGACAAGGCTTCGAGCGGCGGGAGTCAAAATCGACGACGCGCGCGTCAGCCGCACGAATACATTGCTGACATCCGTCATTGATCCCAACGGCATCCGGTTTGAAATTGCCCAGCTTCCCCCCGAATCGCTGCCTAAGAAGGCCATGGAGAGCTGGAAGTAACCGGCTAACCCGCAGCTACGATTGCCGCAGGAGTTTATTTGCCCTTCTGATTTTCCGCCGGCTTGTAGGTGTTATCAAAAAAACTGGAGTTCTCGCGAACCGAGCATACCCAGGGATTGGCCATAAACTCCACCTTGGATAATGTGAAGTTCCGGTGCGTATTAAAAGGCTTGGTGTAGGCTCCTGGATCGTCAATCGTGGCATCAAGCTCCATCGTGGTCGCATTCACGCGCTTGTAGCGCTCGGTCAGGTGCAATTTGTCGGTATGCGGATGACCGAGTTGATCGAGCCAGGTCTTGTCGTTTGTTCCGATCGTATCGATAACCAGCGTATCGCCATTCTCGTACCAGCCGATTGAGTCGCCCCACCAGGTTGGATCGGGGTCGTCGGGGTGTTTGCTATTCAGCCGCACGATGCGGAAGGTCTGCATGACTTCATGAAGGATGTACACGGTATCCGGCGTCTGCACGAATTTCGTTCTAGCGGGCTCCATATAGATGCGGATCAACCCAGGCGGCTCGCAATAATTGATCCACGGATCAGTAGTGGCCTCAAACTGGTTGTCGGGGCCTGTCGGTGGTTTCTCCGACATTGTTTTTTGCAGTGACCACGGCTGGTACGGGATGTCTGGCTCCTTTCCCCGCATCTTGCCGCCGATATCCGCAATGCTCACGCTTTGACCAATCCCGCCACGTGTGCTGTCCAGACCCCAAGTGCCGGACAGGTCAGCGGGTTTGGAAGAACTTGTCTGTGCTTGCGAAAACGCTGG
>DATGLT010000031.1:0-3618 GCA_035294005.1 Verrucomicrobiia bacterium | reverse complement strand
TCGTTAAGTTTTTGCGGGCTGATGTCCACAAGAACCACAGCACCCGATTCGGCCTGAACGATCAGGAGATCCTCGACGAGGAGGATCTGACCATGTCCGTAACGACCCTCTTTCCATTCCCGGTTTCCTGTATCCAGGTTGAGACAGGCCAGCATTCCATCATCGAGGCCATACACAAATTGGCCTCGACGAACGAGGTTCGTGAACTTCGGCTTTAGATTGCGGTTCTTCCAAAGCGGCATTGCCGACCAGGCGCCGGCGACAGAGCGCTCCACCTGCAGCATCACGCAACCCACCCCGTAACCCGCTGCAATGAACAGTCGATTTGTATCCACCACCAAGGGTTCGGTGGCCTTCGCGAATGTGTCCGGCCAACTGTATTCCCACAGCATTTCGCCGTGTTGCAAATCGTGCCCAGCTACGCTGTGGGCATTTATTATCACGATTTGTTCCTGTCCTGACAAAGTGGCTATGACTGGTGAACTATAGCTGGCGGAATCGCGGCCTGCCCGCCAGACAGGTTTCCCGCTCGTAGCGTCGTAAGCCAAAAGCGAATTTTCGTGTTCTTCTCCTCCCGTCACCACCACCAGGTCATTCACAAGGAGCGGGGAACAGCTCTTGCCCCAGGTCAGGTTCGACAAACGATTCTCGTTCAGCACATCGCGAGACCAAATCAACCGGCCAGTGGTTTGATCAAGACAATCCAAATTGCCTGCTGCTCCCATGGCATAGACCCGGCCTCGGCGAATCGTCGGGGTGGCGCGCGGTCCGTCACCCCCCAGCATCTCGCTGAACCGAACATGGTTCGTGTGTGCCCACAGCGCTTGGCCGGTTTGCAGTTCGTAGCACACGACTAACTCATCGTCGCGGCGTTGTTCCTGCGTAATGGCATACCGCCCAGAGACCGCGAACGCCGACCAGCCTAAACCAATCGGCTGACGCCACAGCGCAGCGGGCGGCGAGGCGGTCCAATCACGAGCGAGCGCAACGCCGCTGAGCATCCCTGAACGGCCAGGCCCGAGGAACTGAGGAAATCCAGAAGCATCCGTTGCGGCGGGTTGATTGGTCAGAGCCGGCTCTGAGTTGATCGTTAATGGGCGTGCTGTCCCCTCACGCTTGGGAGTCCATTTCCAGACCAGTCGCGGGATTCCAGATCCGCCGATGGACCCTTCGACTCGGGTCCAACGGTTTATGCCGAACGACACGCCCAACAAAAAGCCGCCGCCTATCAGGAGGAGCACCCAACGCTTCTTCTGCGGCAGTCCAGTGAAAAAGATGTACCAAAGGCCGAGCAGCAGGCCTGTCAGCAACCCCACCCCAAGCAGGATGAATTCAAGGAACGGGACTTCGCGGAATCGGAGGTAGGCGGAGCTGCCCACGGCCAGCAGCACCAGGCTTGCAGGAATCCACCAGCGCATGTCACGGCCGTTGGAACTCTGGCCCATGTTTCCCGTGGGATTGGCTCTTGCACCAGGCAGTTTGAAACGTGTGTCCACGCGCCCATCTTAAGCCGTTGCGCGATCCACTCCAACGTCATTGTCGTTTGCGCCGGCAATTGGGCCGCCCTCTCCACCTTCTGGCGATCCCCCTTGCGATCGCGGCTCAAGTCCGCTTACGGCAACATGCCGAGCACTTTCACTCAACTCAGTGAACCGGCACGTGCAAATTAGGATCCGCCACGCACCGGTTCGCGACGTGTGCGGTACTGTGCCACGAGCCATCTTGGGTGAGCCGGTCTTGCACCAAATCTCGTATTGTCCTGACGGAGCTCCACGTTTGCGCAAATGCGTGGAAAATATGAGAATGGGTGAAGAGCGTACGACGTACTCGGCCCGCGTCTGCGCCGGAGACCTCGAACTGCGCCGTCAATCCGACGAATTGCTGCGATCTCACGATGATGCGGGTGATATGCTGACGCGCTATACTGACGCCTTGAACCAGAACTTAATGGGCAAACGTGGGCCTCCTGCGACGATTTCCCCTAGCATTCATTCCATGAAATCAAAGATCCTTCTCATCTGCCTTTTTGTCTGCGCCTTTCTCGGCGATGTGAAGGCCAAGTCTCCGCCCGCCCCGCCCGCGAACAGCAACGCGCCTGCCACGTCGGAAGAACCAAGATACCTGCTCTTCTGGAGTTCCCCCGACAAAGCAGGGGAACTGGCCAAGCGGGTCGGCATGAAGGGCGACGGCAAGACCCGGATTCTTGGCTTCGGCCTGCCCAATGCGACTTTTGAACTCGAGAAGCAATTGCCCGACCTGATCCGGAGTGCATTTGCCGCGGCCCGTGCGCACGACATGGCCGTGATGCTTCATTTCGATTTCCATCTTCACTGGAAGAACCGCCCGGACCTCTGGAACTGGTTCGATCCGAACAAGCCGGGTTACGACCCGAACAACAAATACAACGTCGAGTGGCATGGCTGGGACGGACCGCCGAACAAGGTGCGCTACCTGAACCACGGCGTGCTCGAACGCATGCCGCCGAACATGTGCTTTACCAGCAAGAAAATGCGGGCGGAGGTCACACGGATCGTCTCAAAAGTCATCGGGCCTGTCCTGCGCGAAGAGATTGCGAAACTCAAGGCAGAACGCAAGGAAGCCCTTTTCGCGGGAGTGTTGGTGGGTTTGGAACCCGGCATCGACGACTACTCCCAACCGGATCCCGAGGTCGCGAAATTGATTAAGGAAGACGGCGTGCCCGCGACACCGCTCGGCTACCGGGCGCTCCTGGATCGTGGCTTCAGCGCGGACCATCCGCCGGAGGATTTCCACAAGGCCCTCGCGCAGATCATCCAGGAAACCATTGCGTTCTGGTGCGAGCAGTTCGTCGTTGCGGGTATCCCTTCGGAGAAGCTCTACCCCCATGTGGCCGCACCTGCGCCCGTCGAGACGACGAGCGCTCCCATCTGGACGGCGTTCAACAAATATTCGCGGCCCGGTTGGTCCACCTATCCTGTCCAGGTTCTCGGGGAGGGCTTCAAACCCATTTATGACGACCTGGAGAAGCACGGGAATCCCGCCTGGGCGGGCGTGGAAGCCAACGCAGGCATGCCCGGATTATCCGTCGTGGATTGGGAAACCTATCTCGCCTGGCACTACAACCATGGCTGCGTTCTCGTGGGCGTGAATATGGGCGCCACCGGCACGGACCTCCCCAAGCGCCTTTGGGAAAGCGCGTTCAGTGGGGAAGCGATTGCGGCCTATCGGAAGTTCCTGGCGGGACAACCGCTGGTGGAGAAGCCCGTGGACCACCCACAGTTGCGCATTCAGGCGAAGATGAAGCGGGTCCGCGCAGGGATTGAGCGCTGGTTGAGCAGCGGCAAGGACCCCTCGGCGGTAGGCAAGCTCATGGAAGGCTCCACGCCACTCGCGAACGCCGGAAAGCTCGACGAGTTGGAGAAACTCGTGGACCAGGCCCTCGACATGCTGGGCGAGACCGAGACAGAGAACTGAAGGGTCACGTCTCAACATTGACAGTTGCGAGTTTGACTTTCGGCGCACTTTTCGGGTAGCTGGCCTTTGTGGCATCAGGGTGAAGATACGGAGCACTTCGGCATCCGAGTTCACGCCTTGGTGCTCATGGACAACCAATTTCACCTGCTGGTCCTCCCGAGGCCA
>DATGLT010000030.1:0-17438 GCA_035294005.1 Verrucomicrobiia bacterium | reverse complement strand
AACCGCGGGTCATCCCACGCGTTCATACTGGTCCGTTTCAAGGTTGCCGTTCCAGGAAACTGCTCGGTCAGTTGCGGCGCGAGCTCGCCAACGAACTGCTTGCATTGGATCACGGTTAAAATCACCGGAACCTCGAATATCTTCGCTGCGCGCGCTAAAAGCAGAACGCTTTCGAGCACGTCTTTGCGCTCCCGGTCCGACACCGCGGCCAGCATCTGTTCCTGATGATCCAGGAAGACCACGGCGCAATTCTGCGGTGTTAACAGGCCTTTATCGGTTGAACCCATACTCATACGTCAGTGCTCCAATCCTTGGGAAGCACGGCCAAAACATGCATTTCGGAGCGGCCGGATGCTATTGCCCGTGCGGACGAACTTTTCGCGCTGCCAACGAAGGACACGGCGCTCGTTCTTTCGAAGGAGGTCGGTTGGTTCGATTATTCCGACGGGCTCTTCGAGTGTCTAAAGGATCTTAATTAGCCCGCCCGTGAACCGTTTTTGGGCAAAACTTCATCACACGACTTGCCGGCCCGCGTCGTAACTTGCCGGGAATTGGGCAGCGAGTGAAGAGGGTCAGTTTTTGTTCACTGCTCGCATCAGGAGCATTCGCCATTGCCGCAGTCGCAACACTGACTTGCTTCGGTTGTAGCAGTATAGGCCTCGCCTTTCGTTTCTTTTGGATGCCGAAGGCGTGCTCCGTCGCAATTGAAAGGCTTGGCGGCGGCCGGCGAAATCTCAACGCGCGGCTGAATGAAGGCGAAGTGTTCGCGATACGGCTCCTTGTTATAAAGCTGATAAGTTTTGTCACAGACGGCGTAACGCATCCCGCGCTCCAGGCGATGGCCATCATCGTCAACGACCACCTTAAAGGGGCCCAAATACATGACGGCTTGATTGCGCTCCAAACAAGGGCCCTGCTTACCTTTGAACGCACGAACTGTTACGGACCGAAATTCGATTCCTTCCACCGTGCGCCATGGCTGTTCATCGCGCTTGAGAATTTGAATGCCGTAGAAACCGGCGTCGCCGAATGCTTTTAGAAAATCTGCCTCGGTGAGCGCGCCGCTGATGCAACCGCTCCAGAGTTGTGGGTCATTTTGCAATAGATCCGGGACCGGTTCGTCCGAGACGATATCGGAAATTACCGCGCGGCCGCCTTTCCTGAGCACACGAAAGATCTCGTTGAACAATTGCCGCTTCGAGCGCGGTTCGACCAGATTGAGCACGCAATTGGATACCACGACGTCAATCGAATCGCTCTCGATCAACGGGTGCGTGACCCGCAGTTCCTGCGCCATTTCATCCGCCGCAAGAAAAGACGCCGCGTCAGTAATCGGCCGCTTCCTCAACTCGATATCCAGCTTTTCCAGGTCCAGTGCCAGATCCTGGATCCGCCCTTTCCGAAACTCTACGTTCAAGTAACCCAGTCGCTCGCCTACGATCGAGGCGTTGCGGCGCGCCACCGCAAGCATTTCATCGGTCATATCCACTCCAATAACGCGCCCCTTTGGGCCAACCACCTGTGCGGCAATAAAGCAGATTTTCCCCGCGCCTGAGCCAAGGTCGAGCACGGTTTCGCCGGGAGAGACGTAAGCCGAAGGATCGCCACAACCGTAGTCCTTCTCGATGACCTCGGCAGGAATGATTTCCAGATAACGCCGATCGTATTCAATCGGGCAGCAAAGTGCGGGTTCTGACGCCTGAGCAGCCGCGCTGTAGCGTCGTTTCACTGATGCTTCAAGATTCATCGTCGCTCTCTTTTCTTTGTTAAAAAATGAACTGAACTCGGGTGCTCTTGCAGGACGAGTAGCCCGTCGCCACTGACGTTGCTGAAGCGAGAACCGCTCAGCTTCTCTGCCAAGCCAGCCAGCGGGTCATCCATTTTTTTACCAGAGGCGTCAATCGGGTGCGGTTGTAAGCATCACCGCACTGCCGAATTGCTTCCGCCTGTGTTGGGTAAGGGTGAATGACCGAAGCGAGCTTGCCCAGACCCAACTTCGCCGCCATCGCCACACTGATTTCGCTAATCATCTCACCGGCATGGCGCGCCACGATAGTGGCTCCGAGGATTTCATCGCTTCCCTTCCTCGTATGCAATTTCACAAAACCCTCGTCTTCACCATCCAAAGCTGCGCGATCAACTTCCTTAAACTTACGAACATAAGTGTCGATTTCCACGCCTCTCTCGTGGGCGTCTCGTTCGTACAGCCCAACATGGGCAATTTCAGGATCGGTGTACGTGCACCAGGGCACTGTCATCGCGCCGGCTTTTTTATGGCCAAGGAACAAGGCATTCTGAATCACAATGCGCGCCGAAAAATCGGCGGCGTGGGTGAATTTCCAATTCAAGCAAACATCCCCAGCAGCGTAGATGCGAGGGTTGGAGGTTTGGAGGTTATCGTTTACTACGACACCCTTGCGCCCATCGTATCGCACGCCCACAGCTTCCAGGTTGAGCCCCTCGACGTTCGGCGCGCGACCGGCTCCCGCCAGTATCTCATCCACGGCCAGCTTTTCCTGTGTCCCCTGGATTTCGTAGTAGATTATCTTTTCGCCACCATTGCGCTCGACACGGGTTATTGTCGCGTTAAGGAGCAATCTCACGCCTTCACGAATGAAAGTATTTTGCACAATCGCGGCCGCGTCCACGTCCTCGCGGTCGAGCAGATGTGCGTTTCTGTGGAATAAGGTGACTTCAGATCCGAGCCGCTGAAAAGCCTGAGCCAGCTCGCAACCAATCGGTCCACCACCAATAACGGCCATCCGGCGAGGACGTTGAGTAAGATTGAACACCGTTTCATTGGTGAGATAGCCGGCCTCGGCCAGTCCCGGGACGGGCGGCTGCACGGGCCGCGCCCCAGTTGCGATGACAGCTTGTTTGAAACGCAGGGATTGTCCCCCGACCTGAATCGTATCCGGCCCGCTGAAATGAGCTTCGCCGAGGAAGACATCCACGCCCAGCTTCGCGAAGCGCTGCGCTGAGTCATTGGGGCTGAGGTCGGCGCGGATCTTGCGCATGCGTTCCATGACGGCCGGGAAATCCACCTGCACCTCCGAATCCATGTGCGTCCCGAAACGGCCCGCCTCCCTGGCGTCGAAAGCACTGCGCGCGCACCGAATGATCGCTTTGGACGGCACGCAGCCCACATTCAGACAGTCGCCACCCAAAAGATGCTTCTCGATCAACGCAACCTTCGCTCCAAGCCCCGCCGCACCGGCAGCGGTCACCAAACCCGCCGTGCCCGCCCCGATGACGACCAGGTTGTACCGGGGCGCCGGAGAAGGATTCTGCCAACCCGGAGGGTGAACGTATGACACAAGTCGCGCATTGTGCTCATCAACCGGACTAACGGGCACAGGAGCCGGTGGAGCATTCACAAAACCCTTGGGAACTTGCACAAACTCACTGCTGCCAATCTTCCGGGCCAGAGCTCCTTTGGCCAAACGCGTAACAAACACCGTTACCACGACGGTTGCGAGCAGGCCTACGGCGTACAGCACCCACTCGCCCGTCGTCCGCTGGCGGTGTCCGGCGCCGACGTTGACCAGCGAGCCAAGATAGACATACATCACCGTCCCGGGAATCATCCCGATCCAGGACGCCAGCACGTAATGGCTCAATTTGACCCTTGTCAGGCCAAACGCATAGTTCAGCAGTGTGAACGGGAAGACTGGTGACAGCCGTGTCAAAAGGACTATCTTCCATCCCTCATTTGCGACCGCATGATCGATGGTGGCGAACTTCTCGTTCTTCTCGATCTTTCGTGCGATGGCGTCGCGCGCCAGATAGCGGCCAACCAGAAATGCGGCCGTGGCACCCAAAGTGGCACTGATGGATACGCACACCGAGCCAAGAGCTACGCCGAACACGGCCCCCGCCCCCAGTGTCAACACCGAACCCGGAATAAACAAAACTGTGGCCACAACATAGAGCCCGACGAAAATTACCGGGCCCCACGGTCCCAACTTGCCAATCCAATCCAGCGCTGCCTTTAAAACATCCTGGACATGGATGTATTTCAGGATCAAGACGAGAGCGACTGCCGCAACCAAATACAGCACCCATTTCGAACGCGAGCTGGTTTTCGAAGCGCCGTCGTGCTGCCTCACGGCGCGGGGTTCCGATTGGGACGGCACGGTTCGCGAAGTTTTAGCTAACATAAGCCAGCAGTACACCTACGTCCGTGGTGGTTCTGTTCCCTTCACTCTAGCTTGGCGGTTATTCAGGTTAAGGCGCCTTTCCGATGATCGCCCTCGCGGTCAAAGCCGTGACAATCCCAAACGGCAAATTGACTAGCAGGAGATACAGTGTAAACGTCGGGCCTTTATTCAGCCCAAAATAGCCGGCACCGGCCATTGGCAGGAAAAAGAGAAACAGCGCTGCCAAGGGGGCCAACACATAGAGAAAGCCAAAAAGGTACAACCGGTTCCAGGCGGTCCTGGTAAACAGCCCAAACAGGATGCCCCACAAGCCACCCCAGAATAGAGGCCGGTATACATCTGGCGATTTCATTGAAATCGGGGCGTTGACCCCGAGTGCCTGGCTGAGGCCTACGCCAAACAGGATCTGGCTGAAAAGCACGACTGCGAGTGCGCCAATGACGCCGGCCGCGAAACAGATCGCCGCGCGCTGGCTGACGGTGAAGACGGCTTGCATCGCACCTAGGTCTTTTTCCGTCATTGATATCTCCCTGCGTTGCTGGTCAGAGCCAGTTTCCAACACCTTCATCTCCGACGATGTCTTGGCCATATTCATTTGAGCCTCCGTAGTTGTAGTTGCGTTCATTTTGTTAATCAGCCAGGTTCAGCGGATAAAGCTGCGAGGAGGTCCTCGACACGGGGGGCTCCGTCATAGCGTACGCCGTTAATGAAAAAACAAGGTGTTCCATTGACCCCCAAGCGTGCTCCGTCTCGAAGTTCCTGCCGGATCTTGGCGGTATAAGTGCCCTCCAGCACGTCCTTCATGAGGCGCTCAGTATCCAGGTCAAGCATGGAGGCATATTCCGCGAGGTCCTCATCTTCCAGGGCTCCCTGATTTTCATACAAGAGGTCATGCATTTCCCAAAAACGCCCTTGTGTGCCGGCGGCTTCAGCGGCCTCCGCCGCGTGCAGCGCATGAGGATGTGAATTAACGAGCGGGAAGTTTCGGAAAGCGAAGCACAGACGAGCCCCAAGCCGTTTCTGAATGGCTTTGACCACCGGATACGCCTCTCCACAATACGAACACTCGTAATCGCCATACTCGAGCAACAGGTTGGGCGCATCCGCCAGACCTTGAATGTGATCTCTTTCAGGTGTCGGCAGCGCCAACTCCGGAACACTCGCGGTTACGTGGCGCTTCATGATTCCCTTTTGTCTTGCAGTTCCTCCAGTGCTGACAAAATCCCGGCTGCGCCTGGGTTTACGCCCACCGGCGAGACGTAACTCCAATGAATTATTCCATCGGGGTTAATCACAAACAGCGCGCGTTCAGAAGTCCCGTCGGTAGCCCGGTACACACCGTATAGCCGCGCCACTTCACCTTTGGGCTCGAAATCAGCCAGCAGCGGAAAGTGCAGCTTGCGGTCGCGGCAGAACGCCGCATGGCACCACGCGCCATCAACCGAGATGCCGAGAAGCTCTGCATCGAATTCCTGAAATTCCGAAAGCAGCTCGTTATAGAGTCCCATTTGGTCCCCACAGACTGGACTCCAATCAGCCGGATAGAACGCCAGCACGACCGGCCGCCCGCGAAATTCACTCAAGCTGACGGTCTGGTCGGGCGTGCTGCGGAGAGCGAAATCCGGCGCCGGCTTGCCAGCCTGCAATGCGGTGGTTCTATCCCGTGGCGGAGGTCGCAAGGAAGCAGTTTTTGTGTCGGTATTCATAGCTCGCTAGAGGTGCATCTATTTGTCCGCCTGTGAATGGGCTTCGACGAACCACAGCCATTTATCAATGCCGCGGGAAATTTCGGTGAAAATGTCAGCCGCGTCGGCGTCTTGCAATTCGTCCGCTTCATCGATCGTTTTTCGGGCTTCGTGCCCGAAGGTGGACAGGGCTTTGGCGACAGCTTCGACATGCGCGTGCCCGTCCGCGATTTCAAGCGGGTACTCCTCGAGGCGAGAGCGTTCAGCGGCGACTCGCGCTGTGCCTTCGGCGATGCCCCCCAATTGGACAATGCGCTCGGCGATCAAATCCACATAACCCTCGACCGCCTCATCGATTTGATCGAACAGTTCGTGCAGCCCGATAAAATGGGGGCCTTTGACGTTCCAATGCGCTTGCTTCATTTGCGTCTGAAGATCCACTGCATTTGCAAGTTGCTGGTTCATCAACGCACTAAGCTCCGAACGGCGCTGCTCGGAGATGTCGTTCTCTGTCTCGTACATTTTCGGTATTTCTGCGGCATTCCTGGTCGATTTTTTATATGTCGTTTCTTTTTGTAGTTCAGGCCGGGTTTAATCTTAAAGTAAAGGCGATGTTGCCAACCCTTGTGAGTCCAGATTCATGCGGTAGCCAGCACAGGCTCTGGCTGCTTCTCGCGGTGTGAGCCGGCCGGAACCTGGGCTTTGGCAAAATCATTAATGAGCACGATGCGATAACGCGCTTTACCCGAGTGCAAACGTTCCAAAGCGTCGTTCACCTTTGACATAGGAAAGAATTCCACCACCGGGGCTACAGAATGACGAGCGCTGAAGGCGAGCATGTGATCGATTGCGGTCGGGCTGCCTGTCGGTGAACCAGACAAGGACCTCTGGCCCATGATCAAACTGAACGCGGGCACTTCGAACGGCTTTAGAACAGCGCCGACATTATGAAAACGACCTTTGGGTGCAAGCGTGTCGAGGAAAGCAGGCATGTCCAAAGGTGCGTTGATGGTGGAAATGATCATATCCAGGCTTCTGGAAAGCTTTTTGAGCACACCGTCCTCCGTGGTATTGTGCACGTAATGAGCACCCAGTTTTCGCGCTTCGGTCTCCTTGCCGGGACTGGTGGTGAAGGCATGAACTTCGCAACCCCACTTGTTGGCGAATTCGAGTGCCATATGTCCCAAGCCGCCTATGCCAATGATTCCCACGCGGGCAGTGGGCCGCACGTCCTGGGTTAGGAAAGGCGCAAACACAGTAATACCGCCGCACAGGAGCGGTCCCGCTGTGGCCAGGTCCAAGGCCTCCGGCAAAGGCCGCGCCCATATCCATTGAGCCCGTACCCGGTCCGCAAAGCCTCCATAGCGTCCGACGATGGTTCCCTGATTCGCGGAGCAAAGGTGTTGCTCGCCAGAAACGCACTCGTGGCAGGCGAGACAACTGTGAGCCGTCCAGCCAAGACCTACCCGTTGGCCAATCTTGAGCCCCTTGGCCGCCTCACCTAACGCGACTACGGTGCCGGTCACCTCATGCCCAGGGACGAACGGGTATTGCGACATGCCCCATTCATTCCCCAGCATTGAGAGGTCAGAGTGGCAAAGCCCGCAATGGCTGACCTTGATTTCGACCTCCTCCGGACCCAACGGACCGGGATCAAAACTGAACGGCTCCAGTGGGCCATTGGGACGAGAGGCGGCGTAGGCTTTGAATTCTTGCATAACGGGTAATTCTTTCTTGGTTACGGGTATTGTCGTTGGAGTTGACCAGGTTCGCCGAGAGTTCTAGACGAGGTTTATCGCGACCTCGATATTCCCGCGCGTGGCTTTGGAGTAAGGACACGTTTGATGTGCGGCGTCCAAGACTGATTGCGCGACCGCTCGGTCCAAACCCGGCAGGCTGACATTCAATCGAGCTTTGAGAAAGAACCCATCATCGCTTAAATTGAGATCCACTTCGGGATCAACGGACAATTCCGGCGGAATTCTTACCTTCATTTGGGCACCCACGTGCTTTATCGCACTCAGGAAACAGGCCGACCAACCCACCGCAAATAACTGCTCCGGATTGGTGCCGTTTCCAGAGGTGCCAGGCACGGAGAGCTTCACGTCCAGGCGCCCATCAGACGTGCGGGATGCCCCTCCCTCCCGGCCGCCGATGGTGTGGGCTTTGGCGGTATAAAGCAGCTTCGCGTGGTGTGTCATGGTGCTTCCGTCGGACATTTGCGTTGTATTCATGTTGAATTTCTTTCGCTGTTTATTCTGTTTTAATTCCTGGCCGTACACTCAGCAGCGAGAATTCAGCCCGGAAAGGCCAAGTCTATTTTTGGCGCGGATTCTCGGTCGAGAACCTCCACGCTCAAATGAGCCTGCGCTATTGACCAAGGGAGTGACTTTCTGGTCCGCCGAAGGATCAAACTGCTCCTCCTTCTTTCGAACGAGTCCCGAGCAGCCCATCGGCATTATTATTCATTTGCCTTGGCCCTTTAGCTGGCAAATCTCGCTTCTGTAGGCGTAGACCAGCATCCACATCGACGGAAGAGTCCATAGGCGACGCTGGCCGGAACATGCGTATGCTGAGAATTGTGTCGGAAAGCGAAGAAGAACATCCATGAAGGATGACTCCGAACGGGAAATAGCCATTTTCACGCAGGCTCTTAAGGTCCCAGCCCGGGAGCGCGAGGCGTTATTGACGCGCTTGTGCGGTGGGGACGAAGTGTTGCGGCGCAAAGTGGACGCTTTGCTGAAAGCCCATAGTCGACTGGGAAACTTTATGGAAGAACCACCCGAGGGGACATTTGATTAGCCTGCTTATGAACACGTGCCTGGCCATGCGATCCGAGCAACTTGAAAATCCGGATGGAGCGCGAAATGCGGATGAGCTATATTCAGCACCGCGTCTAATGGAGAAAATGAGCGATGCCACTGTGATGTTGGCGGCCATTGAAGCCGGTGAACCCCAGGCCGCTGAACAGTTGCTCGTACTCATTTATGATGAACTACGACGTCTTGCTGCCTCGAAGCTGGCTCAAGAAGCTCCGGGGCAGACGCTCCAGCCCACGGCCCTGGTGCACGAAGCGTGGCTTCGACTGGTGGGAGATCAAAACCCCTCCTTCAAGGATCGGAAGCATTTCTTCTGCGCTGCTGCCGAGGCGATGCGGCACATCTTGATCGACCGCGCTCGGCGGAAACAAACGAGGCGTCATGGCGGTGAGTACCGGCGCGTCGATTTCGAAGATATCGATTTGGCTGCTCCTTCCGCTGATGAACAACTTTTGGCAGTCCATGAGGCATTGCACAAACTTGGCCTGGAACACCCGGTTCAGGCAGAAGTAGTCAAGCTTCGGTATTTTGGAGGATTGACCAACGAGGAGATTTCAGAAGTGCTCGGAGTTTCGATTTCTACCGTCAAAAACTACTGGACGTTCTCGCGTGCCTGGCTGCTCAACGAGGTCGAAGGCGAATAGAGCCCTTGGCTCTGCGCCTTTGGCTCCCCTGACCAGGTGACCGATCAGGGCTCGCTGGATTATGGCCAACAATCGTAAAAACGACGTCGAAATATTTACCGAAGCAACTGAGCTTTCGGGTGAACAGCGCATTGCTTTTTTGGAACAGGCCTGTGCTGGCGACGAGCAACGGCGTCGTCGAATTGAGGCGCTGTTGAGATCCAACGAGCGTGCCGCCGACTTTTTGGAAACACCTCCAACCGGGTCGCTTAGCGAGGTCAGGACTAAATTCACTGCGGGTGAAAAGCCCGGCGATCAGGTTGACAAATACAAACTGCTGCAGCAAATCGGAGAAGGAGGTTGCGGCATCGTTTTCATGGCCGAGCAGGAGCGGCCGGTGCGACGGCGAGTCGCGTTGAAAATCATTAAGCCCGGCATGGACACCAAAAATGTCATTGCCCGGTTTGAGGCTGAACGACAGGTGCTCGCCTTGATGGATCATCCGAATATCGCCAAAATATTTGATGCCGGCACGACTGAATCCGGTCGCCCTTATTTCGTAATGGAACTGGTTCGCGGTGTCAAAATCACGGAATACTGCGATCAACATTCATTATCAACCCGGGAGCGGCTGAAACTTTTCGTGCAGGTCTGCCAGGCAGTCCAGCACGCGCACCAAAAGGGAATCATTCATCGCGACATCAAGCCTTCCAATATCCTGGTCACACAAACCGAACAAGGCGATGCCTTGCCTGTGGTCATCGATTTTGGAATTGCCAAGGCGACCACAAACCAGCAGTTGACTGACAAGACGCTTTTCACAGCGTTTGAGATGCTCATCGGTACCCCTGCCTACATGAGTCCCGAACAGGCGGCGCTCACGAGTATGGATGTAGATACGCGCTCCGATGTTTATAGCCTCGGCGTGCTGCTTTACGAATTGCTGACCGGCTCGACACCCTTCGACACGGCTGAGCTATTGAAGTCAGGACTCGATGAAATCAGGCGAGTCATCCGCGAGCAGGAACCGGTTCGTC
Source organism: Verrucomicrobiia bacterium (assembly GCA_035294005.1). Taxonomy (GTDB): domain Bacteria; phylum Verrucomicrobiota; class Verrucomicrobiia; order Limisphaerales; family UBA8199; genus JANXQE01. Next base: position 7,114 of record DATGLT010000030.1, on the reverse strand, counting down.
CTTCCACGCGCTTGAGCAAACTTGCCCAGGCCGATTTGACGACGGTGGCCCAATCTCGCCATTCGGACCCGCCGACGCTGATCCGCACGGTTCACGGTGATCTGGATTGGATCGTCATGAAAGGCTTGGAGAAGGATCGTTCGCGTCGCTATCCCACGGCACACGGTCTGTCGCTCGATGTTCTGCGTTTTTTGGCCGATGAAGCCGTTTCCGCGCGTCCGCCCAGCAAAATTTATCGACTTCGAAAGACGGCGCAGCGCAACAAACTACTATTCGCCGTAACTGGAGTCAGTGCATTGTTCCTGATGGTGAGTCTGGTGATGGTTTCGCTCGCGCTGTCGAACGAAAGAAAGGAACGACAGAAAGCAGTGCGTGCGTCGGTTAAAAGTCAGCAAGTCAGCAGTTTTCTCGAGGACATGCTCAATGGGGCGGGCCCTCGAGCTGCGCAAGGCCAGGACACGACAATACTGCGGGGCATTTTCGACCAAACGGCTGCGCGGGTTGGAAAAGCTCTGACGGATCAACCCGAAATCCAGGCCGAGATGCTCGACCTGATCGGCCGACTTTATGACCAAATTGCCAATGCCGGCAAAGCGGAGCAGTTGGAGCGCGAGGCGCTAGCGATTCGAAAGCAGACATTTGGGGCAGACAGCCTGGAAGTCGCCGCTTCACTCAACGATTTAGGCCTGGTTCTGATGACCCAACACAAGCTGGCCGAAGCGGAAAAAGCTCATGCCCAGGCCCTCGCGATCCGACGCCGGCTACTCGGGGACAAAAACCGTGATACCGCCACTTCGCTCAACGATTTGGCCGCCGTTTACCGGGATCAGGCCAGGCTAACCCAGGCGGAGGCGATGGCCATGCAAGCTTTGCGAATCCGGCGAAAGCTCTTGGGTGACGAAGACCTGGATGTGGCGGATTCGCTCCGCAACCTGGCCATCATCTATGGCAGCCAAGGCGAGTGGGCTGAAGCCAAGCAGACGGCGGAACAAGTTCTGGCGATCCGACGCAAACTGCTCGGGCCCGAACATCCATTCATTCCATCGGCTCTGGAGGATGTTGCCTGGGCAGCCAGCGGCTTGGGCCAGTTCGAGGAGGCGCAGAGACTCGATGCCGAAGCCCTGGTTGTGCGCACCCATGTTTTCGGCGATGCGCATCCGGATGTGGCCCGGAACCTCAACGCGCTGGGGCAACTGCTGGGGCGTCAAGGCCAATTGGCCACAGCCGACGCGGTCTTAAAGGCGACGCTTTCGATTCAGCGCAAGATCGTAGGCGAAAACGACCAGGCAACTTTGGAAACCCTTTTTGCACTTGGTCAAGTGCTGGATTCCCAAGGCAAATTGACCGAGGCGGAATCGGTTTGGCGTGAAGCTGTGGGAGTGTGGCAGCAGCGAACGAACGATCTAAACGAGCTAAAACTGTTCACGCTTCGCGGTTTCGGTGACACGCTCGAACACGAAAGCAAGTGGTCCGACGCGGAAGCGGTTTGGCGCGAATCATTGTTGTTATGGCGTGCGCGTGCCGGCTCTGAGCACAAAGAATCGATGTATACGCTTCGCAAGCTCGGCTTGGCTTTCGAAGCTCAACACGAGTGGCCGGACGCGGAAGCGGTACATCGGGAGGCTTTGGCTATTTCTCAAAAAAAAGGGGATGAGGATCCCGAAGCTCTGTCGGACTTGCAAAAGCTTGTGCGTGTCCTTATCAATGAGGAGAAATTCGGAGATGCGGAAGAGCTTCTCAACAAAGCGCTGACTCCCGCTTTTATCCAGCAGCCATCGAGCGTGAGTCTGCTCGTTCAGAGGGTTAATCTCAACGGCCGTCGTGGACGATGGCGAGAAGCCGCAGCCGATGCTGTTCTAGCTCTGAAGAATGAACCGAGCGATCATTACCGCTATCATACATTGGCCGGGCTGCTGGTGATAACCGCGGACCGTCCCGCCTACAAAGAACTTTGCAAAACACTCGTGACAAAGTTCCCCAATCCAACGAATCCTTTCATCGCTGAACGGATTACGCAGGATTGTCTTCTTCTACCTGATTCCGGCGTGGATTTGAAGCTGATAGACAAACTGGCGGACGTGGCAGTGACGCTCGGGAGCGGCGATCCTTCTCTGCCTTATTTTCAGGCCTGCAAGGCGATGTGCGACTACCGGCTTGGCCATTTTCGCGAGGCCGTAGACTGGGCCGAAAGGGCGGTAAATGGTCCCACGGCTGAGGCACAAGCCAAAGCAAAAGCTTTTGCTGTCCTGGCGATGGCGAAGTGGCAGCTGGGCGAACAAACCGCAGCGCGTTCAGCACTCGCCCAAGGGGATGCGGCTGCGCCTGGTTTTGAAAGTGGCACCGAAGATTTGGGGGAATCCTGGGTGGCGTGGCTCATGGCAAGGGTTTCGCTTGATGAAGCTGAGCAGCTCATAGAAACCTCAACGACAGTTGATCCGAATTCAATAACACCGTAGCAAATTCAGAACATGACAGGAAACCTACATTGGCAACCCTTAGCGTATTTATCCTTCTCTCTCGCTGGCGGGTTCATAAGCGACCTGGCTGCTGGCGCGGATGACCACGCAGCACCGGCCCGTGAATCCATCGAGTGGTGTGACATCTGGATTTCACATGCGAACGAAACTAATCTCCCCCGCGTACTGCTAATCGGCGACTCCATCGCGCGTGATTACTATCCGGAAGTGGAAAAGCAGCTCGCGGGAAAAGCGTTCGTGGCGCGCCTCGCCACATCGCGTTTCGTTGCTGACCCGGTACTACTGAAGGAAATCGAATTGGTTCTGCGCGAGACTCCCTTCAAAGTTGTAGTTTTCAACAATGGCATGCATGGTTGGCAACACAGCGAAGAGGAGTATCAAAAGGCATTCCCCAAATTGGTCAAAACTATTCGGGTGCACGCACCGAAAGCCAGATTGGTTTGGGCGACGACCACTCCACTGCGTGATGGCAAAGGTGTGACCGGTGACACGAACGCGGAATATTCAGACGATCGGATCGCCTCTCGCAACATGCTTGCGGCGAAAATAGTGGCTGCTCAGAGGATCCCGACCGTCGATCTCAACGCCGCAGTGCGCGGGCATCCCGAACTGCATAGCGATAACGTCCATTTTAATGGCGAGGCCAGCAAAATCCTTGCGACCCAGATATCTGAGGCTGTGGCGAAACTGCTGCCGGACTGAATGGCAGGAGGGCTTTCCGCGAAGATGGCGCACTGAGCCGTCGGGGAAAGTGACGTCGATCGACTTCGGGGCGACAAAACGTCCCGAGCCCAGAAACAATTCCGCGCCACTGGCTTTGTAATTTGCGATGTGCATCTGGACTAAGCCCTCGACCATTTTGCGTTTTCGTTCGCGCACTGCCGCCATACTGATGCGGCAATTTTCATTGCTGATCCAAAATTCACCGCTGCGAAAGAAGTACGACGCCACTTTGGCGCTGTGAATTATGTTCTTACTCGAAAGACAGGCTATTGTTGGGACAGGAGCCGCCGATATACTTGCGTTCGATGACGGCAGTCTTCATTCCCTGCTTGGCCAATGTCCAGGCGACATACTTGCCGCCTTCGCCACTTCCGAGCAAGAGCAGATCGTAATCTTCGCTTACGGGTTCTTGAGCGGCTTTTGATTTGTCCGGTTGTGCCTCAGCTTTTGCTTTCATGTGCTGTCTACTTTATCTGCGCGAAAAGCGAATCCATGTTTGAATCACTGTACCAGACGCCCCTAGTGGACTCAGTCATGGATGCCACTTCAGTGCGCGTGTCCGTACACTTTCGCTCGGTCGTAGTTCGGCACGGTGAACGGAAGCGTCACGACCTGTCCGGGGAAGTCCTTGTGGTTAGCGTCAACTAACCAGATCTTCACCTTGTGTTGCCCAGGCGGTAACCCACCTATGTCGATGGTGTCAATGCCGCTCGGATCCGCCCACCACCAAGACAGATCGTCTACTTGGACGTGTAGATGCCCGACCCGCGGAGACGTCTGAGCAGCGCCCGCTCCGAACACCGGCACGATGTGCAAGTTCTCCACTCGGTATTGGGCCCAGAAGATGCCCTTGGCCAGCGCCTCGGGAATCGGAGAGTCGACGACTAGTCTGGGCGCAGGTTCGTTCTCGATCGGAATGTAGGGTGAGGCGCCGCGGATTTCCTTAGCGCTCTGGGAGAACGCGATCGCGCCGGCCAGGGTTCCCGCCACCGCTACAACGGCCACCATTTGTACAGTTGTTCGCCCGTTGGGGCGCGGAGTCATTTTAGTGTCATTTTTGATTTTCATATTAGCTTTTCCTTTCTTTGTTTTGGCTGGTTCTAGGTCTTTGTTTAAACATTCACTCGAACAGGCAGCGAAAATCGCCCTGTCGATAGAGTCTTGTCCGTTGGCCGCGCTAATCTTCGGACCGGATCGAATTGGCTGTGGCATAACGCCACTCAACCCATTCAGCAGCTGCTCATAAGTGTTCGTACCATGATGTCCATCATCCACTGCAGGCCGATGGGATGAGAAATCTCTGTGGTCTTCTGCGTTGTCATGAGTTGCGGCGAGTTCGTTTTTTTCGAAATCCTGCCTGCACAGGCAATAGCGAGAATTGCTGCCGGATTGGCTAACAATTCCCGTGAGGGAGGCCGTTTCCACCGGCAGGACGATTGGGGCATGCCGTTGACAAGCTTAAAACGGTTTGTCCGTTTCGATTCGAATTCTCGCTTCTGTTCCTGACGGCTCAGGACGAGCAACCAAAACAAGAACATGAAAAACCAAATTTTGGCCTTCTCTGGTTGTCAGCGTCCTCGCTGTGATTGCGCTCGCGATGCTCAGGCACAAGGCGCATGCGCAGAATATCAACTCGGAACCTTAGCACCGAAATTTGCAATTATTAAACCAAAGGAAAATCGAACTATGAACACAACGAACATATCCGAAAACACAGAGATGACTGACGATGCGGGCTATAGTCGCCGACGATTTTTGCAAAATACGGCGATGGCCGCCGGCGCCGCTCAGTTGGGCATAACAGGATTTGCCCGCGCTCAGTCGGGTGGGGAACCGACCACAGCCACCGCTGGAGGGCCCAATGGCATCCGGCCGTTCCACATCAACATTCCTGACACGGATCTCGCCGATCTACGACGGCGGGTACTGGCAACACGGTGGCCTGAACGGGAAACAGTCATGGACGCCTCTCAAGGTGTGCAACTCGCGACGATGCAGGCACTCATTAGCTATTGGGGAAGCGATTACGATTGGCGCAAGTGCGAAGCGAAGCTGAATGCCCTGCCGCAGTTCACCATCGAGATTGATGGACTGGACATTCATTTCATTCACGTTCGTTCCAAACACAAAAATGCGTTGCCCATCATTATCACGCACGGCTGGCCTGGTTCGATAATCGAGCAATTGAAAATTATTGGCCCACTCAGCGATCCCACTGCTTATGGGGGAAATGCCGAGGACGCTTTTGACGTAGTAATACCGTCATTGCCGGGCTACGGCTTCTCCGGAAAGCCGAAGTCACCCGGGTGGAATCCGGTGAGCATCGCCAAAGCGTGGGCTACGCTGATGCAACGCCTCGGCTACACGAAGTACGTTGCGCAGGGCGGCGACTGGGGCAACGCCATTTCGGAGGTGATGGCCCTGCAACAGCCGCAGGGATTGCTCGGCATTCACACCAACATGGCGGCCACGGTTCCGCCCGATGTCTCGAAGGCCCTGGCAATGGGCGGCCCCCCGCCCGCCGGCCTATCGCCTGATGAACAACACGCGTGGGATCAACTCATTGACTTCTACCAGAACGGGTTGGGCTATACCCTCGAGATGAACAACCGGCCGCAGACATTGTACGGACTCGTCGATTCTCCGGTCGGCCTGGCAGCGTGGATGATCGACCACGACATTCGCAGCTATCAGATGATCGCGCGGGCTTTCGACGGTAAGCTGGAAGGGTTGACGCGGGACGACGTCCTCGACAACGTCACACTCTACTGGTTGACGAACACCGCGATCTCCTCAGCGCGCCTGTATTGGGACACACGCCATAATCTTCCGCCCGGCGGCGGCTTCTTCGATGTGAGGGGAATCAAGATCCCGGTCGCCGTGAGCGCTTTCGCCGAAGAGATCTACCAAGCTCCCCAGAGTTGGGCTGAGAAGGCATATGCCAAGCTTATCTTCTACAACAAGCACGACAAAGGCACCCACTTCGCAGCCTGGGAGCAACCTGAGCTTTTTGTGACCGATTTGCGGGCGGCGTTCAAATCACTTCGTTCATAAAAGCCCACCCCCAAGCAAGGCAAGTAAAGAGAACAAGGGGTAACCTGCGAAGGCAGGGAATCCCCATTCTAAGAACATGACCAAGCCCATTCTAGTCACCGGCGCGGCGGGACGCATCGGCGCGGTAGGCCGCACGATTAGCAAACTTTTGTTGCAGCGAGGCAAACCGGTCCGTGCACTGGTTCGAAAAGAAGACGAACGCGCGCAAGCGTTGCGAGATATGGGTGCGGAGGTTGTGGTCGGCGACCTTCTCGATCTCAACTCGATGCATCGGGTGATTGCCGGCTGTGACACGATATACTTCAGCATGTCGATTTCGGACGCCTACCTGGCCGCGACAGTCAATACCGCGGTGGTGGCCAGGCATCACGGTGTGAAGGCGTTCGTCAACATGTCGCAGATGACGCTCGAGAAAATGAGCATTACCCAGACCACCGCGAGTCCACAACATAAGCTGCAGTGGCTTTCCGAGCAGGCGCTGAACTGGTCCGGGCTGCCGGTGGTGCACGTTCGACCGACAGTGTTTCTCGAAGGCTTCTTCCTGACTCTCACCGCGGATTCGGTCAGGCAATCAAACCAGATCCGGCTTCCGTTCGGCAACGGCAAGACTTCGCCGATCTCGGCGGAAGACGTTGCGCGTGTGGTTGCCGCGCTGCTCGAGAACCCGCAGCCGCACATTGGCAAGATCTATCACCTGACCGGTCCGCAGTCCGAGAACATGCATTTCTTCGCGCAGGAATATTCGAAGGCGCTTGGCCGGACGATCACCTACCAGGACATACCAGTCGAACCGTGGCGGGATGCGCTGCGTGAGCACGGTTTCCCAGTTCACGTCGTGAACCACCTCGCAACAATGGCCG
>DATGLT010000029.1:0-21374 GCA_035294005.1 Verrucomicrobiia bacterium | reverse complement strand
TTTCAGCCGAACATATCGCGCCTGCAGCTTATTAATATAGGCTTTGCCCCGGCGGCTGATTCGTGGCGCTTTGGTAACCAGCACGGCGGCGATTGCTCCAAGCACTCCCATCACAATAAGAAAACCAACGTTGGTTTTTCCTTTGGCCAATGCAATCAGCAGTTTGTAAGCACCCAGCGAAAGCACCACTAGAGCCCCCAAAAACGCCGTCTGATAACTCTTCTGTTGAACCTCCTTCGACGTAACCAGCCCATAACGTTCGAGCCGCTGTTCTGCCTCCAGGCATTTGGAGCGAAACCACTCTTTGAGCGAACTGTCCGAGAAAAGTTCGGCAGCCGCTTTGGGTACTCTGAAGAAATCAAACACCGGCCGCTGCAAGGCGGAGAGATGTCGGGGATCGGGTGTCCGCGATGTCTGCGCAAGTTTTTGGCTGGTGCGTATCCCGAGGAACTTTCTTTCCTCCACACGTAAAAACCCTCGCTGGACTAATTCCACAACGGTGAGACGTAAGACCTCGTTTACGTCACCGCGCAAAAGCGCAACGTCGATCGGGTCAGCCGGCTCCAGAGGATCCTCGACGTGTTCCTCCTGGGTGCGGTCTGCAGACCAGGTGCGCCAACGCCCCAAGGCCAATACGACGCCAATGACAAGAGCGTAGAAGGCCAAAAAGTAGGGCCCATACATGTTCGCTATGAAATTATCGCGCCAGAAGTTCATTTTGGTTCATGGCAGTTTGTCCGCGAGGTCCGCAGACTGTTGGACAGCATCCATAAACGAAGCGAACAGATTTCTCAGGCCGTCAGCATCGGGCTTAACCTCACCGCGTTTAACCGCCCAGGCCTCCCGGACTGGCTCCAGCGGAATTCCGAGTTGCGCTGCCTTTGCGAGCACATCCTGTTTGGTCTGGGCAGGCTTCCCCGTCTTTAGTTCTAACAGAACCCCCAGGTTGACCAGAAGTGTTGAAACGGCCCGGTTTAATGCGGCTTGCAACAGCTCGGGGCGATCTAGACGCTGGATGTAACTCTGGCGCAAACGCAGTGAAAGATTGCGGAGCTCCTGCTCACAACGTAATCGCACGTGCTCACGCGCAATAGTCACCTTGGGGAACGGATCTTCCCCCCAAAGCACCTTATGGTGACGTTGCATGTCCTGGTACTTGATCGGGAAAACGTCCGCTGAATCGCGCAGATCTGCCTCGGTTACGAGCATTGTTGCCAATCGAAACTCCAGCACGCCCTGGCGAATTAGCGGAGCGGCTCGATCAAGCACCGGACGCGTCACAGTACGGAAAACAATCAACACGTTTACGTCCGATTGTTCCGGCACGAACTCACCTTTCGCCAAGCCGCCGAACAGAACGATGGATTGCAGTGCATCGCCGAGAGCTCTGGCAAAGTTCTCAGACCAATCGGCCAGTCTATGGTTTACGTCATTGGAAACGGCAGTGTTCATTTTGGGTCCCTTCCATTCCTTCCGAAGCGTTCAAAGAGCCGCAGGGCTGACTAATTATGCCCGCATGCTAACCTCGTTCCACAGTCCTCGGCGATTACAAACCGACCCGAATGTTGGAACCCAAAATCTCCACCTCTGATCACGCGGCTTCATGCCATTGAAGTCCCTCGGGCTCCTGGTGCCAGGTCACCAGCCAGTTCGTGTCGACAGTTTTGTCGAAGTAGATCCCTCGAACCGGTCGTGGTTGGGCTGACAAATGAGGCCGGACAAGGTTAAGCAGCCTGTTCGAACGAGACAGTTTGGCGATCGGCGCCAACTCAAGGATGCCTCGCCGCCCCGCACTGCATGCGGGGCCCAATTGGTCGGTAAGCTCCTCGCGCTCGGCTTTGTTGATCACGTGGGGCACGATCGCAAAGCCCTGTTCCGTGATGGACTCCTTCACACTGGCAAGCCTACATCGTAAGTGGCGCGACTAATGCCTTATCACCGAGCATTCCTGCCCGGCCACTCGTTTATTCTGGTCGCGAAGGGCAATAGGTACCTTGTGTTACGCGCGACATCGTGCTTTTCGGATTTAATCCAACTGCAGAACCGGCGCGCATTCTCCACGAACGCTTCAATTGCGAGTGACATAAGGTCTGTTAAGCGATTCTGAATACTTCAGTGCAACAGGCTATCCGGTTTAGGTCGCGATTTTCGGCGACGCAATTCTTTCTGAATGTCCTGCTCGATTCTATCGAGGATCCGCTGACGCTCTTATGCCGTGGCTTTGGATAATTCGGCCGCGTGCGTTTGCATGGCGGTTTTGCGCAGGTCATTGGCAAGAATCCGCATCGACTCGCCCCTCGAAATAATTGCGTTTGGTTTCATTTGATCTCTAAGCTTGCCAATCGGACTAACTGATCCCGCCGCCAATTGCGATCTTGAAAAGCCACACAAGCATGACGCCGATCAAAATAAAGGCGGGCGCAGCGAAGATGAAGGAAACAAGGCCTGCAACTGCGGCTGCCTTTGGCTGCCCGCGGAATGCCACGCACGCGGCAATTGGAAAACCTGCAAGGATTGCAACCAGCGACCACCAGAACACATATTTAAAAAACCACAGCTCCTGAAATTTAACCTCGATGACGACGATTGTCAGCCAGAGCAGCAGAGCGGCAGTTGCGATTAGTGCGTCGTATTTCAGAAGGCGCTTCATATGATGTGCCGCTTCTTGGGATTCATGGCCTGAGTGTTTTAGGTTCACGGCAGCGCCAATTGAGAACGTGAACTCCGGCGCTCTGGCTTTAGCTTTGCGGTAGAGTTTTCGGCCTGTTCACCAGTGAAAACCGACGTGTCGATTCGCCTGCGTACGCCGAAGGCGCGCCAGGTTACCCATTCCAGACCGTCCCAGAGGCGAACACCATCCAGTATTGGATTGAGGAAGTTGGTCAGCACACAGTAGTGGCTGTTCTTTGGATCGGTGTGATGAAGAGCATGGTGGCGCGCTGTCTGGACCAGGAGGATACGCTGTAACAGTGCAATTAATGGGCCGTTTTCTGCGGGTGTGCGGTGTGCCCATTTGTGAATCTGGTTTGCGTTGCCCCCGAGTATCACCACCAGCCAGACCTCCCATGTAAGCCAACCGCAGACCCAGGCAACCGCCAGCACCACCAGGCCCAAACACAGCAACAGCCAGGAACTCTCGAGCCATCCGTGCCGCGTGAAATGACGCGGTTCATGGTGATGCAGGATATTTGGTATCGTGACGAGCCGGCCGGTGATTGGCCAACCCTCCCGACCATATGCATCCTCAAGCCAGTGAAACAGACCGGACAAAAAGTCCGCCACCAAAACCACGCCGATAAGTTCAAAAACAATCATAAATTTCTTAAGCAGCCTGCTTCGGCCGCGTCTCAATTGGCCGCAGTTGCAGTTGAACCTACCCGGGCTTGTGGGGACGGTGTTAATTGATAAAAATCGCGGCAACATAGACTGGACCAATATGAATCCGCACCAGTTGGAGCTCTTTTATCACGTCGCCAAGTTCAAAGGCGTGTCGCGCGCGGCGCGGCAGATGCCCTACGGGATACAGCAACCGTCCGTCAGCGCCCAAGTGAATGCCTTGGAGCGGGATCTTGGAGTAACCCTATACGAGCGGCGTCCGTTTAAGCTCACGCCGGCGGGTGAGGAGTTGTTCAAGTTCGTGGAGCCGTTTTTCGGCAGAATCGCTGAAGTGCGGGATAAACTTCAGGGAGCGGCCAGGATCCGCATTGGAGCCTCACCCATCATTTTTCGCGACTACCTCCCGCCAGTGATTGAAGCTGTGCGCAAACAATTCCCCGGGCTGAACATGATCCTGCGCGCCCTGAACCAGCCAGAGTTGATCGACAGCCTGGAACGCGACGAGCTGGACGTGATCATTTCACTTATTCCCGACAAACTCAGTCAAGGCGTGAACGCAGTCGAAATCGTCGCGCTGCCACTCATTTTGTTGGCCCCAAAGGCGAGCAAGATAAAGTCGGCTGAAGATTTATGGGAAAGTGGACGAATCCAGGAACCCCTGATTGCTCTTGGTCCCAATGAACTAATCTGCCAGCAGTTCCAGCAGCACCTGGCCGAAATCGGAGTCTCCTGGCTGCCGAAAATAGAAATGGATTCGCTGGAGCTAATTGAAAAATATGTCGAAGCCGGGTATGGCCTTGGGCTCTCGGTTCGATTGCCCGACAAAAGGCCTCCCTCAAAATTGTGCTCAATTGAATTGCCAGGATTTCCTCGGGTGAAATTGGGTCTCCTTCACCGAGGCGAATCCACTGGTGACAGCAATATTCGGCGCGTTTTCGTGGAAGAGGTGAAACGACAAGCAGTTCGGTTCCAAGCTGCGTGATTCTCCTGTGATGTCACCACTGGTAGACCCACGCATACGTCGTGAACCGAGTTTCCGGCGGGTTACCTACGGTCTTCCCGTTGGCCTCTTCACCGCAGCGGCAGGTCAGACGCAGCCCGCTTTGGAAGATGATCGGGTCCTCGTCATGAAAACGGTAGGCGGAGAAAGACTTGTTCTTCGCGTCGAAATGAGTGAGGCCGGCCAACCCGTTGGCGTAGCGGCCACGATTGAAGTAATAGGTGCCTAAAAAATAATCCTCCAGTCCCGAAGAGAGTTGCGTCGCGACTTTATCGCCATTGACGTAGGCCCGCATGATGGCTTCCAGAAAGCTGAGCGTGGTCCAATCCTCGCCTTTGCGGGATCCTTCGGCGGCAATGGTCACCTGGTAGAGCGCGCCCGCGCCTTTCACGTCGCACAGCGCGAATTCTTCCAGGGGCTTGGCCAAGTGATTTTCCAGCTTGTGAAGCTTGAGCCGCGCGGTCTCCGGCAGGCTCACGCCGGCCAGTGTGACGGGCAGGTTTTCCGTGCCCCTGATGATCCACCAAAACGGAGAGCCGTCCGGCGACTCCTTGGCCCGTTGGGCGGTGACGCGGATGCTTTTGCCAAAGGGAATCTTGTAGGTGTTGTAAAGGCCGCTCGGCTGGCCGGTTTTCCCCATTTTCTCGCTGCCCCAGGGCGCAGCGTTGTCGCCGAACCCTACGCCATGCCCCAGGCCCAGTGCCATTTGGATAGATGGCTGGGCTTCCCCGTCCACATAGATCCGCAGAATGGTCTTGTCGTAGCCGGGCCAATCGCCGCCAAACCACATGTGCGTGAGGCATCCCTTGCCTTCGTGGCGGAGCAATTCAACCTCTCCGTAGCCATTCAGATCGGCACGTTCCTTGCCGATCGAACAGAAAGTCCGCAACTGGCTGACATCCACCTGCGCCATCGCAACCGACCCGCAGAGATTGGCGGCCAACCATACGAATACCCATCGACAGTTCTTCATGCCGGGATAGTACTGGAAGGCCGTGGCAGAGGAATGGCAATTTTGGGGGCAGCAGGCCGCGGATGCCGTCTTGCTGCTGGTCATGATCACCGGACAGCCAACGGCAGACACGGCAGACATCGTGACCTTGCCGTCAAGAGAGTTTCCTGTTACGGTGGCGTGACCGTTGCGTTACGGTCCTGTGGCGGGTGCGGCGCCCGACGCCGACCCAATTTGCAAAAAACTATGAACTCGATTTCGATGGTGCAGTCGAATGTCGATGCGTTGCCTCCGCCGAACGCTGATGCGATTTTTGCTGAACTTCCTGCTCTGAAATCTCCGCCACTTTTATCTTCTCTACTTTCTTCCCGCCCAGACGAGCCCTACGCAAAACGACTTTCCAACCGGTTCTCACAATGCTCAGCAAGCAACGCCGGGTCATGGCCTGGCGACGCCATGCTTTCCCGATGGAAGTCCTATCGGGAGCGACTCGAGGAGTGCCGAAAGGACCCAACGCCGGAGTCAGTTCACGAATTGCGTGTAGCGATTCGAAGGCTTATCTCCCAGTTCGTCCTGGTAAATCAGATCTTTCCCAGTCGCAGTTTCGAAAGGGCTCGCAATGTTCTCAAGCGCCAACTCGAATCATTGGGAGATTTACGCGATACGCACGTAGCTCTGATGTTCTTGAGGCAGCAACGGATAAAATTCCCGGACCTGGTTGGACTTATAACTCGCCTGGAGCGCCGGGAACGGTCTCTGATCCGGAGGGCATCGCGCAAGATTGCTCGGTTCAAAACAAAGAAATTGGAAAAGTGGGCTTACAGCGGCATCGCCTTGATCGAAGGCCAATCGCACGGCCACCTAGTTCTGCGTCACGTCCCAAGCATTGCTCTTCAGAGCGCCAACGCGGCGTTCGTGGATGTAATTGAGCGTTGGCGCATGATTGACCGAGCGGATCTGCGCACCATTCACCGCACGCGAGTTGCTTTCAAAAAGTTCCGCTACATCGTGGAATCATTGCCGCCGGAACTGACCGGATTTGGCAAAAGGGACTTGCGCGCGCTGGCGGGCTATCAGCGGAGCATGGGGAATATTCAAGATATTGAAGTAATCCTGGCCTCGGTAAGGAGTTTAGTGAAACGACATGATAATGTGCGGCTGGCGTCGTTCTATGGCTACTTAAAGGGTCGGCGAGCCCGGGCCGCCCGATCATTTCTCAAGAAGTCGGATCGACTTCTTCAATTTTGGCGGTCTCAGGTCTGAAAGTTAGACCACCGACTTACGGTGTAGGGACGACAAATGGTATGTCTGGTCCTTGGCAAATCGATCGATCAGCGTACGGGCTCCTTGTGGCCCTCGCTCGGCGACAAACTCGTACTCAGCTGGAGTCAGCAATTTGGCAACCAGGAACAACGCATTGGCCAACGGCAGCTTCATAGTTCCAGAAATGTCAGGACTCGGCACACCGACGAGGAAGCCCAAAGTCGCGGTCCGATCCAGCCAATCCCCGTACGAGGCAGGAGCGCCTGGACTATGCCGGTGCCTCTCGAGGGCGCCTGCAAATTGAAGGGTTAAGTTCGGGTTTTCCAAGCTCAGGGAGGCCGCGGCACCGCTCTCGTGGCGCAGCCCTGGCAACAGCAGTGGAGACTGGCTACGGCGCACACATCGGAGGGGTTACAGCTGCTGCAGGAGACGGGTCAGGTCATCACCCGAAGCTGGTACGCTGCTGACGTAGTACGTGAATATGGACGCGCCCAGAGTGGAAACGAACGGCGCGAGCTCTTATCCTCCTTTGCTGAAACAACCGTGCTGAGATGCCGAGTCGCCCAGAACAAAACGGAATCAGGTATCCTTGGCAATATTCTCAAACCAAGCAATTGCCTCCAGTGGGCCTGGTGGACTCGGTTGTAGGCCTGCAATACTTGCAATCCAACCTTGTCACGTAAGATCGTTTTCAATTTGTTGGCTAAATCGGCCCCTTCCCGTAATCCAATGTTCATGCTCTGCATTCCCGCCGGACTGGTCTGATGCACTGAATCGCCAGCCAGCCAGCAACGGCCATGGCCAAACCTTGGCGCCAGTTGAGGCTGGAATTGGACGACGGCAACCCAGTTCATTTCTCCAATCTTCTGAACCGGAAACCAAGGCACGCGCCGTGCGAGAAAATCGTGCAACTCGTGGATTCCCTGTACTTCTGCGCGAGTCCGGTCGTTTATAAGCCGGGCGCGCTCCTTCCGCGGAAATTCGCCGGCAACTTTGGCTGACGCAAGCTGCAGAGTCCAGCGGCACCGATTCTTTGCCAGCGGCCACAAAACCGCGCTGGCAGACTCGCTCAGGACCACTTTAATATCGCTGTCCACCGGTTCCGTCGTTTCAATTTCATAGACGCCGAATAGTCGGGGACTTCCGGCGCGGCCCGCGTGAATTCTCAGCAGGCGGCGTGTTGTGGAATTGCAGCCGTCGGCGCCGACCATGAAGTCAGCAGGGATCGTGAGGTGCGGTTTGCCGGGTTTTTGTGCCGACGACCCCGCCTTTTCGACACCGGCGTCCACTCCGTTTTGCCTCGTTTTGATTGAGACCAAGCGGTGATTCCACTCCACTGTGGCGCCAGTCCTCCGGAGCTGCTGCTCAAGCAAATTCTCCAGGACCGCCTGTTCCAAAACCACGACAAATGGGTAGCGACCCGGCAGGTCCGACAACTTGAGATGGGTCCGGGCGATTTCGCCTTCGTAGAAAGTGATTGTTTCGACCTTGTGGCCCAGTTCGATGGCTTCGTCTGCAAGGCCAAGGGATTCCAGGAGACAAAGGCTGGATGGATGCAGCGCGCAAGCGTAACTTTGGGCGGTAGTCCGGTGTTCTGCATCGATGATACGAGTTCTGACGCCGTTACGCGTCAAAACAAGAGACGTAAGGAGCCCAACCGGCCCGGCACCCACGACCAGCACCTCTGGATGGTTATCGGTTGGCATTTGAATCAACGATTTTCGTCCATGATCCAAAAAAGGACAACGAAGCAAACGATATAACGCGCATCCCGCGGCCGGGGCCGATGGGAAGAATCCACCGCCGAAGCGGATAGGTCACGACCCGAGGTTCTGCACAGGTACTAACGAAGATTTGGTCTTGTGGCTCGGAAAAAATGCGTGTTAAAATTGCCGTCATGAACCGGCGATTACTGGTCTGGTGGATATTCTGGCCGTACGCGGCTTTGGCGCAAAGCTACACCAATCCACCCTCTGATTTCGGAAGGTCCGGACCCTATGCGGTTTTCGCCGACACGTTCATAAACCCGGTTTATCCCACGGACAGCGGGGGTGCAAACGCGCTGGTCGTTTCTGCGTTTCACCCGAACGGCTCCATCAACGGATCCCTCCCGACCATCTTTTTTGCCCACGGCTATACCAGTCCAATTGGCAACGCCAATGATTATGGGCCCTTGCTGACCAACCTGGCCAGCCAGGGTTATAATGTGATCTTCTCGCCTTACGAAGGTGGTCTCAACCCGAATATTGCCCGACGATTTGACCAACTAACCACTGGCTTCGAGGCTGCCGTGACGAATTTACAACGATGGGCCTTTGAATCAGATCAGGATGTTTAGTCATCAGCGCGATCAATTCCTTGTCCGGAGTGTCCTTTTTAGCGATGCCTAACTCCTTCGCTAGGGGTTCGTCTTTGCGGAGGATGTCGCGTGCCGTCATTCCCAGCTTTTTTAACAACGCACGCAAGTCCGCTTCCGTCAAAGGGGTTTCAAAGTAGTTGATGGCTTCAAACTCCGCCCCGCGTTCCTTCAAGATCCGCAGGGTGGTCCGGCACTTGGTGCACGTTGGTTTCTGGTAAACCGTCAATTTCTTGTTCATAAACTTGTGCTATGGTTCGCGACAAGAAGTTTTATGAGCAATAAGAAAGCAAAGAACACCATCTGTCTTTGGTTTAACAGGGATGCGGAGGACGCAGCGCGCTTCTACGCCGCCACTTTCCCCGACAGTAAAGTAACAGCGATTCACAAAGCCCCCGGCGATTATCCCAGCGGCAAGGAGGGCGAAATCCTCACGGTGGAGTTCACCGTTTTCGACATTCCGTGTCTGGGGCTGAATGGCGGCCCTCAATTTAAACACACCGAGGCCTTTTCGTTTCAGATTGCAACCGAGACCCAGGAGGAAACGGATCGCTATTGGAACGCGATTGTCGGCAGTGGCGGCGAGGAGAGCGCTTGTGGTTGGTGCAAGGATCGGTGGGGAATTTCCTGGCAAATCACGCCGCGGGTTTTGACGGATGCCATAGCGGCAGGTGGCGCCGAAGCCAAACGCGCCTTCAATGCGATGATGGACATGGGTAAAATCGATATTGCCAAAATCGAGGCTGCGCGGCGCGGCTGAGGGAAACGACGTTGGGCGGACATCCACATGGCGAGCAGGCTCGGGCCTGGGAGAGGCGGACATTTTATCCGAGCTCCGAGCACGGATTGTGGAGCTAGTGGGCGATGCGAAAGAATTGCGGTGCTGCGGTTATGGCGTTTGTAACCGTGTATCGACCGGCAAGCACGGTGGGCGTCGAAGAAACCATCGTCCACTTACCAGTCGGCCCGAGGCCGGTTGAAGCGCAGGGCCGGCGTTTGAAATTGCGACCTAAGGACGTGCCGCGTAACAATTCCGCAGATTACCGCGTCTTAGTGGCAGGACAACGATACGATGTCTTCGCGCTCGCACCACATGCCAATTCGTACACGATCCCGGTTCTTTATAGCGGCGTTCCCAACCGCAATGTTGCTCATGCTCGATCTGGCGTTTGCCCAATCTTCCCGGTTCATCTTCCCGAGCCAGACGGATCCGAATATTACCGATTTTAACAAGGTCCACCTGGCCGCCATCAACACGAACGTGCCGGCGCGCGAACACTTGTTCCTGTTCCTGCCTGGCACGGGCGGTGTGCCCGCCGGCTACACAAACGTGGTCCGGACTGCGGCAAATCTCGGGTTGCATGCCATTGGCCTGATGTACGTGAATGGGACGACGGTCAATTCGCTGTGCGATCAAGCCACCAACTCCGATTGCTTCAGGGAAATCCGGCTCGACATTATCCAGGGCGGCACCAACACCGATCCCGCATTCAGTGTGAGCCGCGCGGATTCCATTGAGAATCGTGCCGTCAAGCTGCTCCAATATCTCAGTGCAAAGTATCCGGCTGAAGGCTGGGGCCAGTACCTCGACAGCAACACCAACCTGGTCTGGTCTCAAATCCTCATCGCCGGCCATTCTCAAGGCGCCGGGCACGCAGGACTCATCGCCAAGCTGCACCCCGTGGTCCGGTCCATCATGTTCGCGGACACTGACTGGTGGTTCCCGGGCAACAGGCCGGCTGACTGGATTTACCAAGCGGGCGTAACCTCGAATGAATTGTTCTTCGGCTTCATCCACGTTCAAGACCCGCTCGTTCTCTACAGTTACGAGATTCCGACCTGGGCCGCCTACGAGATGAACGCGTTTGGTCCCGCGCTATTGGTCGAGAGCAACGCGCCTCCGTTCCTGGGGTCGCACATGCTCACGACGGACCTGCCGACACAGAACAATCAAACCGGTCAAGCTTACCATGGCGCTACGGTGACGGACCCGGCCACTCCTTTGCAACCAGATGGCACACCGGTTTATGAGCCAGTGTGGCATTGGATGATGACAGGACCGTCTGTGCTGACCCAACTTAGCATCAGCTGGCAGTCCACGAACGTGATGCTCGGCTTTGGCACCAGCGCCGGGAATATTTACCAAATCCAGGAGAGCGATGGAGTTAGCTCAGCCTGGAGCAACTCGGTTCCCGCAATCACAGGGAATGGACAGGCGCAGTCAATTACGCTCCCGGTTCGCGCGGCGCCACGGTTGTATCGGGTTGCTGTTCAGTATTAGCGACCTGCGGTGACAGCAAGCAATGTCCTCGAGCGGGCACACGTCTGTTGAAAAAGCGAACGCGACCCAAGCCGTTTACTTTTGGGGCGGCCAATCCACACCAGCCAATTCCCTGGGCAATTGTTTGGGATCCACGGGGTAAATCAGCGAAAGATCCATCTTCGATTTAGAGCCCTGTAGAAACTCAAGTTCCTCCGGCGCGCCGACGATGAGCCAGAGCACCTCAGAATCAGTGTCATTGAACACCTGGCGCAACTGGTCCGGTCCGACCAGCACCCCGCCGTACTTCTGGACCGTCAGCGTCTCGTCGCCTACCCGCATCCGGCCCACCCCTTCCAGGACGAAGTAAAACTCCTCCTGCCGGATGTGTTTGTGTAGCGTATTGGCGCTTTTCGGCGGCAGACGCCACAACCGAGCGCTGAGATTCTCGCTTCCGGTGCGTTCCAAATAGTCGGCGTTGGGGATCTGCATCAAATTGGAAGGCCGCCAGAAGAGATTCTTCGGGTCGACTACGTGGTAGCCTTGAATTGCTTTCATCACTTTTCGGATCAAGATGTCGTCACTGCTGCTCGAGCGCAACCTTGGGCCACCGTGCGGCCGTAGGTGACCTGGTTACGGTTGAGCAAATGCATCCATCCGACCAGGGCGGCCTTCGAGTGCGATCACGGCAGTCATGGCCAGGACCCGATTGAGGGGCTGAAAAGATGAACAGCAATGGCGTCATGGGTCGGAGGCTTGGGTCTATTTTGCTGTGCTGTGACAGAATGGTCCTGGTCGCATTAAATCGACGCTCACTGCTGCAAGAGTTCAAGCGTCTTTTGATCCGGTTCCCCTTCAAAATACTGGTCGAGCACCCGAGAGAATACCGAATCACCCCGCGAAACACTGGCAAAGAGAGTCATGCTCGATCGCAATTTCAAATCATCCGGGTACCCGAAGATTTCCGCCGCCGACTTGCCCTGGATCTTCAGTAAGGCCTCGGCGCATTCCATCAGGCGTTTGCCAAGCAGAGAGTGATCCAGGTATGCCTTGGCTTCGGCTTTGCTTTTGATGGCGTAGAACCTGGCTGTGGAGCTGTGGCCCAGTCCATCCAGCTGCGGAAAGATGAACCACATCCAATGGCTGCGCTTGCGCCCCAGCTTTAGTTCGGCCAGTGCGCGTGGATAAACCTCTTCCTGCGCTTGAATAAAGCGATTCAGATCAAAACGATCATTGGGTCCCGTGACCATGGGAAATTTATGGTCCGCAGCAGGCGTGAAAGCAAGTGAGCAGGGCGCCAGTGGCTAAATCCGTTGGGTGAAAAACGGAGGTGAAGGAGGAGCATACGCCCGGCCCCCGCTCTTATACTCTGCGTTTTGATTGCGGCGAGATCTTTAGGAACCGAGCTTGTGCGGCCTTGACCGTCAGTGCCATCCTTGATCATGCGTTACGTGATGAAGCAGAAGCTGTTTTCCTGGGGCGACGACTTCACCATTACGAACGAAGCCGGCGACCCGGTTTTCTTCGTGGATGGCAAAGCCTTTAGCTTCGGCGAAAAGCTTTCGTTCCAAGACATGCAAAAGAACGAATTGGCCTTCATTCGTCAGAAACTGCTCTCCTGGGGACCAACTTACGAGATCACCCGGAACGGCGTGCTTGCTGCTGTGGTTAAAAAGCATCTATTCACTGCATGGCGCTGCAAGTTCACGGTGGATGTGCCTGGACCCGATGACCTGGAGGCGCAGGGAAGCTTCCTGGACATGGAATACACGTTCAGCCGGGCTGGAGAAACCGTTGCCGAAGTATCAAAGCAGTGGTTTGCTTTTACCGACACCTATGGGGTGGAAATCAGCGAAGGTCAGGATGTAGTGCTGATTCTGGCGAGCACCGTTGTTATCGATATGGTTTGCCATCCTGATCACAAAGGAGGTTGACCGAACCAACGGGCAGGTGAAGAAGTGAAGAACCTGCTCATAAAGATGCATGGGCGAATCTCGCTCGCTCTGGCCATGCTCTTACTCGCGTCTTCCTCGATCGCTCCAGGAGGCAAACACGGGAAAAGCCAAACGAGGTGTCCCGGCGAGGCTCGCGAACTGAAGCCTCGCCGCTTGGCCCTTGCCGATTTTGAAGTGACTGGTTGCCGGTTAGCCACCTCGGCGGTTTTCTTCGAACATTTCGGCGGGCATCGGATGGTTTAGTTTCCATACCATCTGAATGGGCCGTTCGGACTGGTGGCTTACGAGTCTGGCTGAACCGAGGAATGTGAAAGGAGCGGTGACCCCCCAAACTTTTTTCCGTGCTCGCGCAAAAAAGAGCATTGTGTAGCCGCGTTCCTGATGATGGATGAGATTCTGACCGGTTTCACTCGCTTGGCTTGTTTGCCGCTGGCTTTCCCAATGGAGCATATCGCGACTGATCGGGTAATCCTGATACATCGTGCTGGGCGAAAATTCCTTTTCGGTTTTCTGGAACGTCACCAACGATGCGAAGGTTTTAATTTCAGGAAAATGCAGCCAACCAACGCCAGTGACGCCCGCCGATTCGAAAGAGGCGCCTCCCAGCGCAGCTTTGATTTCATCGCTGCCGTAAGTTGCGTGAAGTTCGAGGGCGCATGGGAAAGGAAGGTTCAATGACGCGCTGCCCACACGTGACTCTTCTTCCGCCCATGCCAAAACCTCGTCAAGGTCCTGCATTACAGATCTGTTTCTGGCTGCCTGACGAAATGATTCTTCGATATGGGACATTCCAAGTTTCTTGCCGGGTTGGCCCCAAAGACGGTAATGCGTCATCAAAGCGCTGCTAGCGGCTTCGTTAAGTGCCCCCTGTGCATCGGCGTCCCGCAACCGTTCCAGAACTTTTCGTAGGCGCGTGATCTCCAGGGGGCCGGAAGTCTGAGCGCCGCTGATAAGCGCGTTTTGGAGCCGGTCAATGTCTGGATCGGTTGGGGTCTCCGCCAGCCGGGCTTTGGCTTTCCACTGCGTCCATGTTTTACGCGAAAGCAGCACCTCGGGCTCGTAGTCGTGAAATCGGACAAAGTTCCCAAACGTCAGCGGCTGCGCCGCTTCATGCTCAAAAGATTCCAGGCGATCAGGAACCTGGTCGGCCAGATTGCGCAAGTTCTCGCGAATGTTGGCAAGCACATGCTCTCGGGCCACTCGGTCAAGTTGTATGCTGCATCCTGCTGGAAGATGAGGGAAATCCATTTCAACCTCGCGTTGGATATTAAATCGACGCTTTGCCAGTAAGGCCTTCAGCTTTCGATCAATCCGATAGCGACGGTGTGCTTGCCCAACGAAGTCAAGAACCGTGAGGCAATCCTTTTCCGGTGCGTGGCGCAAACCGCGCCCAAGTTGCTGAAGAAACACTGTTAAACTTTCTGTTGGGCGAAGAAACAGGACCGTGTTTACATCCGGCACGTCCAATCCCTCGTTCAGCACATCCCGGGTGAATAAGAAGCTGATCTTTCCCGTGCGAAAATCGTTCATCAATGCAGTCCGTTCCTCTGTGACCGTTTCGCCCACGAGAACTGCAGAAGTGATTCCGCGCTCGTTAAATTTCTCAGCCATGAACTCCGCGTGATTAACGGAAACGCAGAATCCGATGCCGCGTACCCGGACCAGGTCCGGCTCGTATCGGAGTAAGGAGCTGATGATTACGTCCAGACGTTGGGTGGCCAGGGCGTGAGCCCCGGTGTAAACGTTCTCCAGAGCGGTAATGTCGTACTTCCCGCTACGCCAGAACTGGTCACTGGCCAGGGACACAGGGTCGGCGGCCCCAAAATAATGAAATGGGCAAAGTAATTTCTCGTCCAGCGCCTCGGGAAGGCGGATCTCAGCAGCAAAACGGTTCCCGAAGTCGACGGCAACGCTCGCGCCGTCCATCCGTTCCGGTGTTGCTGTCAGACCAAGAAGGACCCGAGGATTGAACTGCTCAAAAATGGCCCTGTAGCTCGCAGCAGGACCGTGGTGCACTTCGTCTACGACAATAAAATCGTAAAAATCAGCCCCCACCTTTTCCCAAAGGCGTCTGGTACCGAGCATGTCTACGGAACAGAACAGATGGTCAAAACGCGTTGCTGCATGAGGCCCCACAAGTAGTTCCCCAAAGTCCGGGATTCTAAGCACCAGACGAAAAATCCCTGCGGCTTGCTCAAGAATCTCTCGCCGGTGAGCGACAAACAACAAGCGCGCCTGGCGATTCTTGCTTTGATAAAACCTCTTAAAATCGAAGGCAGCCACTACCGTTTTTCCGGTTCCTGTTGCAGCTACGACCAGGTTTCGCCATCGGTTATGCACCTGCCGTTCAGCGGCCAGTGCATCCAGAATGCGTTCCTGGAAAGGGTGCGGAGTCATGTCGACCAGCACCGTAGCGAATGGCGTTTTCCTTCGTGCTTGCTGAATGGCCTCCCGCAACACCATCGGTGCATCCGGGTTAAAGGGGATAAATTCGCGGCTATTCCAATAAGTCTCAAATTCCGCAACAAACTTCTCCAAAATGTGGGGCATGTCCTGGGCGGTGACCTTCAGATTCCATTCCAGGCCACTTGTAATTGCCGCCTGAGACATATTTGCAGAACCGATATAGGCGGTGGAAAAGCCGCTATGACGCTTGAAATGATATGCCTTGGCGTGGAGGCGAGTTCTTTCCGTGTCGTAAGAGACTCGGATCGACACATTCGGCAACCGCGCCAGCCATTCCACCGCCTCCGCATCCGAGGCCCCCATGTAGGAGGTCGTAATGATGCGAACTGCGCCACCGCGAGAGGTGATCTCCTCAAACGCCGGTATCAACAAGCGAAGACCGGACCATTTGATGAAGGACACGAGTAAATCCACGCAATCCGCGGAGCGCATTTCCCTCCCCAACTCGTGAACAAGTTGGGGGTCCGATGGCGAGCCTGTGAATAGACTGCTTTCCGTCAACGGTGTCTCCGGCCGCGGCAATGCGCCTTCGGCCAATTGCGGCGGCGTGATTTCGACCAGCACTGGCTTCTCAGCAACTACGAGACGATTGCCCTTAAGGAAGGTCGCTGACTGGCTGCCTGCCAGTCTTTCAACGATCTCATTACAAATCCGCAACCGGGTGACAGGATCATTTTCCAGCCGAAGAGCCTTTTCGACTACGCGAGCGAGAAAGGCAGCGTACCGCGTTGGTTGTTCTTCCGGGTCAAGTTTCCCAAAGACTGAACGCAGTTCCGGGTGCTGCGTAAGGATTGAATTCAGGTCTTCATCCAGAAGCGCATCGTAGATGCCGTGCGGTAAATTCGCCACGTCCGATTATTTTCAGAGCCTGCGTGATTTCTCCAGCATGAACCGGCTGCTGGGAGGTCATTTGGGATTTCATCTCGCTCCCCACGGAGTGCAGGATACGGGCAGCGCATCGGATTTAGGAGGATTCCTTGGTCCAGTCCACACCCATCTCCTCGCGGATGAATTTGGCGAACGGGGAGATGGTCTGGTCTGCCGAAGCGGCTTCAAGGGCCGCGAGATATTCTTTGCGTCGCGTTGTGCGCACGATGGTCCAGGGATAGCCACCCGAAGCCATCATAAGGTTCATCAGGAATCGGGCCATACGGCCGTTTCCGTCCATGTAGGGATGAATAAATCCAAAAAGCCAGTGGCCCAGGACAGCTCGAACGATTGGTTCCTGTTCGTTTTCCAGCAAATCGAGAAGAGCGGTCATCGCATCGTTCACCGCCTCGGGGGGCGGCGGAACATGCCGAGAGGCCCGTATATACACCGGCGCGCTGCGGTGGCCCGCAAGGTGGTAGGATTGCAATAACCCGGCGCGGACGGACTCGCTGAACATGGCGCGATACCAGTCTGAATAATCCTGGCGGAACACTTGGCCGGCTCTTTCCCCGTGCAGCACACGAGCCACGCTCTTCTTCACCGTTCGAAAAGCTTCCAGGTACCCCTTGGCCGCCATGGCCGCTACCTCCTGCTGGTCCTTCGGCTCTCCATCCGGATTCCACGAACCTGACCGGATTCTTTCAATCAAGTCCGGCGTGACGCGATAACCCTCGATGGACAGTGAGTTATAAGCGTCGTGTGTGTATACAGCTTCAACGTGGTCCACGTAGGCCTCAGAATCTTCCAGGGGTTTAGGAGGCCAGTCCCGGAAAACCTCGAGGACAGGTTCCCGGAGGGTATTAAACAGCCCCTCGATCCGTCCTGCATAACCCGACAGCAGACGCGTTCCTCGCGCGAAAACCGGTTCCGGTCTCACAAAGGGGTTCGCCGGTTCAAAAACGATGCCGGCGGACTTCAGAGTCTTGCTAATCTGTTCGGCCCTCTCGGTATCGCCCAAGAACTGGTAAGCGCCGGTGAACCTGCTCGCCAAGGTGGGGGACTCGATTTCGAGAATCGCTCGGGTTAAATCGTCCACTGACCTGACGGCGCGAAGCGCGATTTCGGCGCTGAGAGGTTGGTTCTCAAAAAAAGATGGAGGAATCCGACAAAGGGCCATAGTCAAAGGCATTGCTCGCACGCCACGAACCAACTCGGCTTCCCGGGGAAGATTCTTCGTATCCTGATAAACCAATACCGACGTGCTGTGCGGCAGTTCCAAATGCATCTTGCCTCCGCGCGCCGTCAACGCAATAACCTGTCGCGGAATCAGATTCGCCCCAGTATGCAAGTCGATCGAGGAGCCTGCCTGCAAGCAATAGTCCGAGCCAAAGCGGTCTTCCAGATAGACTGAAAGAAAGTCCCAGAACGCGGAATACCAAGCCGTGCTGTCGCCTGGCTTTTCGGACGGCCGGCTGAGCAGATACCATCCCTTAAAAATCTCCTGCAAGTAGCCGCGCCGTGTGAGCAACTCCCGGTCTGCGCGTTCGATCCAGGCCGACTTCACCACTCCCTTGCGAGCAGCTTTTGATACGCGCTCCAATGAATCGGCCAATTTGGTATGGGACTTTTCAGGCATTAACTGTGTTATTATGTATAATACAACTGTGTTTTGATGTCAATAACAACTGTATTTTTATGCTAAATCAAACGGTGTTTTTATGCCTGAATAATGGAATTATAGTGTGAAAATCACTGAAACATGTTGAATGGCAGACAAATCTTAAACGAGCCACTCGACGGTTAGTGGCAACCGAATTGCCACTAAAGCCTGCCAATTCGTCAGGACTGTTGGTGAGTCACTTTGCCAGTACCACGTGCATGGCGGCGGTGCTCATCACATGCTCTTTGCAGCGGTAGCCGAGCTTCAAAAGGTCAATGCCCTCCAGCAGACGTTCGCCGCTCCCAAGCACCGTGGGTGACGCGGCCAGATGGATTTCATCAATCAATCCTGCTTGCAGGTATTGCCTCACTGTAGCGGGGCCGCCGCCGATGCGAACGTCCAGCTCACCGGCCGCTTCTTTGGCTCGCTGCAAGGCCGCGTGAATACCGTCGGTGACAAAATGAAACGTGGTGCCGCCTGCCATCTCAAGCGGCGGACGCGGATGGTGCGTGAGCACGAAGACCTGGGTATGATACGGCGGATTGTCGCCCCACCAGCCTTTCCATGAGTCGTCGGGCCACGGGCCGCGCACAGGTCCGAACATGTTGCGGCCCATTATCCATGCGCCGATGCCTTGGAACGAGCGTTCGGCAAAGTCATTGTCAATGCCCGTGGTCCCATCCTTACCTCCCCCGTGCATTGTCTGAAACACACGGGTGGGAAAGAACCACTGCATCAGCGCCATCCCATTGACGCCAAGGGGATGGTCAATGTCCTGATTGGGACCGGCACTGAACCCGTCGAGGGAGATGCCGAAACAGTGAACGCGAATTTTTGACACGGCTGGCTTGTGGTTACCTGGTTGTTTCCCGGTTGCCGGCGCGCCGCTTTACGCTTTCGCGCATCATTTCAGACATATCGAGCGCAGGACGTATCTCGAAGGGCCCGGCCTTCACGCCGGGATGTTTCGACATCAACTGAATGGCGTGGTTCAAATCGCGCGCTTCGAGGATGAGGATGCCGCCGAGCTGTTCCTTCGTTTCGGCGTAAGGGCCGTCGGTGACGGAGACCTTGCCATTTTTCCAGCGCAGGGTCATCGCCGTTTGCGGCGGCTGCAGACCTTCACCGCCGGCGAAATGTCCCTTCGCTCGCAACTCGTCGTCGTAGGCCCAGCACTCGTCCACCATCGCGTTGCGTTCGCTTTCGGACATGGATTCAAATTTGTTCGGCTCGATGTAGCCAAGGCAGATGTATTTCATATTATTGGAATGTTGAGAACTTCGGCTGCGTTATTTGAAATCCTCCATCTCGTAGAGCGGGCGAATCTCGATGTCCGAATCTTCGCCGGGCATCGGATTGGGGCAACGCTTGACCCACTCAATCGCCTCCTCAAGCGACTGGCATTTCCAAAGCCAGAAGCCGGCGACCAGTTCCTTCGTTTCGGTGAAAGGCCCGTCGGTCACGGTTCTTTTCTTACCAGAAAAAGTGACCCGCACTCCGTTCGAGCTTGGCTTCAATCCTTCACCCCCCTGCATGATGCCGGCCTTGGTCAGTTCCTCGTTATATTTGCCCATCTCGGCGAGCAGCTCCGGCGTCGGCAGCATGCCAGCTTCCGAGTTTTTCGTGGCTTTGACCATTACTATGAATCTCATTTTTTGATTCTCCGGTTGATTGGTTAAATTGATTGTTACACAAGCTAGTCGATTGGGGTCTGCGCAATTCGACAACGCCCGTTACTTTTTTTCGTCCAGCTCCCGAAGCCGGTTTTCGAGGAAACGTCGCTCCTGTTCCTGCTGCGTGAGTGACAAGGCACGTTGATAAGCTGAACGAGCTTCATCCTTCCTGCCCAAACGGCGGCACAAATCCGCCCGAGCTGAATGTGCCAGGTGATAATCAGTCAACTCGCCGCGCGCGAGGATGGCTTCAATCAGCTCCAAGCCCGCTTTCGGCCCGTCGCGCATCGCCACGGCCACGGCGCGATTCAGCTCCACGACCGGTGACGGCTCAGCCTCCGCGAGCAGGTTGTAAAGCGCGACGATTTGCGGCCAGTCCGTCGAGGCAGCATCGGACGCCTCCGAATGCACGGCGGCAATCGCCGCCTGAAGCGTGTAAGGGCCGAATCGCCGCGACAACAACGCCCGCTCCACCAACTTGATGCCTTCCGCGATTTGCTCGCGATTCCACAACGAACGGTCTTGGTTTTCCAAAAGAACGAGTTCGCCCGACGGCGAAGTTCTCGCCGCGCGACGCGATTCCTGCAGAAGCATCAACGCAAGCAAGCCCATCACCTCCGGCTCAGGCAGCAATTCGAGCAGCAACCGTCCGAGCCGGGTGGCTTCCGCAGAAAGTTCCACCCGCGTCAGCGACGCGCCCGATGATGCGGAGTAGCCCTCGTTGAAAACCAAATAGACCACCTGCAACGCCGTTTCCAAGCGCTCAGGCAGTTCCTCCGCTGACGGCACCTGGTAAGGGATGCGCGCGTCGCGAATCTTCGCCTTTGCGCGCACGATGCGCTGGGCGATTGTGGGCGCGGTGGTGAGAAAGGCGCGGGCTATTTCTTCCGTCGTCAACCCGCAGACTTCGCGCAAGGTCAACGCCACGCGCGCTTCCGGCGCCAGCGCGGGATGACAGCAGGTTAAAATCAGGCGGAGTTGGTCGTCAGCCAATCCATCATCTATTCCCTGCGCTGAATCGTCCGTTGTGTTTTCAAGTTGAGCGGTAATTTTTTCCTGCGACGCATCAAACCGCGCACGCCGACGCAACACATCAATCGCTTTGAACCGCCCAGTTGAAATCAGCCATGCGCGGGGATTGGCCGGAACACCATCCAGCGGCCAGCGTTCGAGTGCTGTAGCGAACGCATCATGCACCGCATCCTCGGCCAAATCAAAATCGCCCAGCAGCCGGATGAGCGTCGCCAGGATGCGCCCCGACTCTGCGCGATAAAGGATTTCCAGAGTTTGGCGAACTTGTTCACTCGCGGGATTCAATCGTCGTCCAGGCTGAAGGTTGAATGAATGTTTGTTCTTGCCGCAGCTTACCACGCGCCACAGCACGCACAATGCTAGCGCGTAGCCACGCAGGCAAATAGCCCCAAGCGAAGCTGCGGACAAGCTCATTGAGCAAGGGACCTGCGCCGCGATCCGGTGTGCCGGATTTCGATTTATCGAACCCTCCTGCGGCGGTTCGTTGGCCGAGCATCGCGTTCTGCTGCTCCGCGGAGGAGAACTTTGACACTCCCACGGTCGGCGATTGC
>DATGLT010000028.1:0-14401 GCA_035294005.1 Verrucomicrobiia bacterium | reverse complement strand
GATCACAAATCAATCCAACGGCCTGCGAGCTGATATCCTGGATCTCGAACTGCCCTTTGTGGAATTGAGCGGTGCGGAAGAGATCCTGGGAACCCTGGTACTGCAGCGTATCGCCGAGAGCGCCTGCTCCGAATGCGGCGCAATCGCCCAGGTCGCGCGCGAGTTCAGGGCCGGTTCCGGTACGGGCTCGCAACCATAGCCGCGGCTCGGTTTGCAATGAGCGCGCCAGGGCCGGGCTTACTTCGAATTCGCGGTGGATCCATTCGGGAACGCAACGCCGGACCAGCTCGTCACCTGAAAAGCTCGAAGGATTTTTGGCAAACCGCTGCGCCAGGGAGGCTGCGCTGAGAATCTGAGCCGGGAGCGGCTCACGAAAATCCAGCCAGCCGCGCCACCGATAATAAGAGAAGACGTAATGGCTGGCCTCTGAACCTGACTCGGGAGCGTAACGCCCGCCCTGGAGTTCGGCGCGAAGCACGGCGTCCGCGGGCTGGGCCCGATTGGAGCTCGAAATCACGCGCTCGGCAATTGCGATTGCGCGCGAGTCCGACAGCTGGCGTTGCACCGGGCGCTCCATCCGGAGCCAAATCAGTTCTGAGCGCCGGCGGCTGAATTGGCGCTCGCCAATAGCTGCCGGAGCACATAAGGCAGAATGCCGCCGTGCTGGTAGTAATCGATCTCGATCGGAGTATCGATCCGGCAAGTCACTGGAACATCTTCGCGGCTGCCATTCGCGCGAGTGATCCGCAACGTCAGGTCCTGCTGCGGTTTCAGGCCCGGCCCCAGCCCGATCACGTCAAAAATCTCGGTACCGTCAAGCTTGAGAGTTTGTGCGGAAACACCCTCCTTGAACTGCAGCGGCAGGACGCCCATGCCAACCAGATTGGATCGATGAATCCGCTCGAAGCTCTGGGTAATCACGGCACGCACGCCCAGCAGCGCCGTGCCTTTGGCCGCCCAATCACGAGAACTGCCGGTTCCATATTCCTGCCCGGCGATGACCACCAGGGGCGTGCCCGCTTTTTGGTAAGCAGCCGAAGCTTCGTAAATCGACACTGGTTCACTCACCCCGGCAGCTCCAGCCGCGGGTCCAAATACCTTCGTTATGCCGCCCTCGGTTCCAGGCACGATCAGGTTCTTGATACGCACGTTGGCGAAGGTCCCCCGCGTCATCACGCGATCATTTCCACGGCGCGATCCGTAGCTGTTGAAATCCTCAAAAGGCACGCCGTTTTCCAACAGGTATTTTCCAGCAGGAGACGATTTTTTGATGCTGCCCGCCGGCGAGATATGGTCCGTCGTGACGCTGTCGCCGAAAATGCCCAGAGCGCGAGCACCGTGAATTTCCGAGATAGTGCCTGGCGCGGTGTTGAAATTCAGAAAGAAAGGAGGTTCCTGGATGTAGGTGCTTTTGCGATTCCAGGCATAGGCATTGCCTGTGCTGGAGGGGATTTCATTCCACTTGGGATTGAGCCGGGCGAAATCGCGATACAGCCTCCGAAAAACCTCAGGTTGTAACGTCGTGCGCATCAGGTCCCTGATTTCCTGCTGCGACGGCCAAACATCCTTCAAATAAACATCCCGGCCATCCTCGCCTTTGGCGATCGGTTCGGTGGAAAGATCGATATCAACGCGCCCGGCCAGGGCAAAAGCGACGACCAGTGGGGGAGACATCAGGAAATTGGCTTTGATGCTCTGGTGCACACGCGCCTCGAAATTGCGGTTTCCGGAAAGCACCGAGGCGGCGACGACGTCGTTCTTTCCGATTGCTTCGTCGATGGGCGCCATTAGAGGACCGGAGTTGCCGATGCAGGTCGTGCAACCGTAACCCACGATGTTAAAGCCGAGCTTGTCCAGGTAAGGCTGGAGTCCCGCTTTTTCGAGATAATCAGTGACTACTCGGGAACCTGGAGCGAGCGAAGTTTTTACCAGTGGATTGACGTGAAGGCCGCGTCCGACGGCTTTCTTGGCCAGCAAACCAGCCGCAAGCATCACCGACGGATTGCTGGTGTTGGTGCAACTGGTGATAGCGGCGATCAAAACGCTGCCATGGCGGATCGAACCGTGAACGCCGCACTGCCCCTGAGTCACCATGTTAGGGGTGGGTCGGTTGTTGGCCATTTCAAGTTCCGTCGCGGGATTGGTGTTGCGCGCCTGGGCCTCGCGCCGGGAAACAGGTGCCTGGCTTCCGCCACCCGGAACGAAAGCGTTAGTATCTATGACTTCGAATTGTTTCCCGAGATCGTCTATCGACTTTCCGAACCCGTTTTCAGTCACAGCCCGCGTAAATGTTGTCGTGAACTCCTTCCTGAGATTTGGTAATTCGATTCGATCCTGGGGGCGTTTCGGGCCGGCGACACTCGGCGCAATGCTTGCCAAATCCAAATCCAAATCCTGGGAATAAAGAATCTGTCCTTTTTTCGGAATGCCGAAAAGGCCTTGGGCCCGGTAATACTCTTCGTAAAGCCGGCAGTGGTCTTCGGTCCGGCCGGTGGCACGCAGATACGCGACCGATTCGGAGTCGATCGGGAAAAAGCCCATGGTCGCGCCGTATTCGGGGGCCATGTTCGCGATGGTGGCGCGATCGACCACGGGCAAAGCTTCCGCGCCCGGGCCGTAGAACTCGACGAACTTGCCGACCACTTTCGCTCTTCGGAGCATCTGCGTGACGGTCAGCGCGAGATCTGTGGCGGTGACGCCTTCCCGCAAAGACCCGTGCAAATGGACCCCGACAACGTCTGGGGTAAGAAAATAAACTGGTTGGCCAAGCATGCCGGCTTCAGCTTCGATTCCGCCAACACCCCAACCGACAATTCCCAGGCCATTAATCATGGTCGTGTGCGAATCCGTGCCGACCAGGGTGTCGGGATAAAACAAAGGGCCTTGGGCGGCGTCAGCTGAGCTCAGGACACCTTTGGCGAGGTACTCGAGATTGACCTGGTGGACGATACCGATGCCCGGCGGCACCACCTTGAAAGTGTCAAACGCTTGCATCCCCCATTTCAGGAACTCGTAGCGTTCGCGGTTGCGCTGGAATTCCATGTCCAGGTTATGGGCCATGGCGTCGGGCGAACCCGCAAAGTCAACCTGGACCGAGTGGTCAACGACGAGATCCACTGGAACCAGCGGCTCGATTAGCTTGGGGTTCTTCCCCAAACGCTCGACGGCCGAACGCATTGCGGCCAGGTCCACCAAAAGAGGCACCCCTGTAAAGTCCTGCAAAACAATTCGAGCCACCACGAAGGGGATTTCTTCGGTGCGCGGCGCATTGGGTTTCCAATTGGCCAGCGCCCGCACACTGTGTTCGGAGACGCGTTTGCCATCGCAATTGCGCAAGACCGACTCGAGTACCAGCCGGATGCAAACCGGCAGCCTCGATATGGCGCCCACGCTGGCTTTCTCAAGCTGGGGCAGACAATAGAACTGGCCGCGCTGCCCGTTACCCAAATCCAGGTTTTGCAGCGAGTTGAATAAATTGTGCCGATTACTCATAAAATAGTGCGCCCGCAGTGCGGAATAATACCGTTTTTGAAAACAGTGAGGCTTGGCTCAAAGGACGTCAAGCCGTGGCCGAGATCTTCAAAACAGATAGCTCAAACCGAGCACGTGCAGGTTCAACCCGGGATTGTGGCTGCTAAGGCTGGCATTGGACATGTGCTGAAAACGGTAACTGACGCGGATCCGAGAGCTAACGTCGTAATTAAGCCCAATGTGGCTGGTGAACTGGAACGGGATTCCAAAGTCCTTGCTATCGAACCGGGAACGGGTCATCAAAGTGGGATTGACACCGCCTTCCAGCGAGATGGGCAGATTAAGCCTGCCCAACAGCAGACTCGGTCCGAACGTGGCGATGCCGGCTTCAGACCCCGATTCCCCAACACATCCGGCCGAAGCTTCCAGTTTAGACTGCAAAGTCCAGGAGGATCCAAGGTCCCAACTCCAAGGGAGGTCCCACTGTGCGAAAACTTCACCCTGGTAAAAATTGCGGGCTGCGCCCGAGGGATCAAAGCCAAACCTTACGCCTGCGGATTCCAGATGGAAGAACTGCCCGAAACCAAAGCAAGGCGTCATGAGGAGCATCATTGAAAGCGCCCTGATGCCCCACGCTAAATCAACCAGACTCCTGGGTGGTATCACGGGGCGGACTATGTCACGGATTCGCCGTTGGCGCAAGTTGGCGAGAATCGCAAACCGCCAGGGAAACCAGCTTCAAGGTATTAATTCGGATGTGGGAGCTTTTGGTTCTGTTTTCGACTTTTCTCCACCCGCTTTTGCCGTAAGTTTTATGGGAATGGCGGTG
This sequence comes from Verrucomicrobiia bacterium, assembly GCA_035294005.1. GTDB lineage: Bacteria > Verrucomicrobiota > Verrucomicrobiia > Limisphaerales > UBA8199 > JANXQE01. The sequence goes on along the minus strand of DATGLT010000028.1, from coordinate 10,101 downwards.
GATTTAACCGAAGCGCTTCTGAGCAAAGCGGCGGGCTGGGAAGCGATGAAACACGCCCGCGCGTATCTTTCCCAAGGCCAGGTGCTAAGTTCGTATTGGGCGCCTCCTTTGCTGCGCGGGGTCGTGCAAGCCGGCGAAACCTCATTCCGAGCTTCGATGGTGATCCGCAATGACGTAGACATCGAAAACCTCTGCACCTGCCGCGAATCTCGCGAATGGGGCAAGATATGCGCCCATTCCGTCGCGGTCGGGCTCCATTTTCTTCAAGGCACGAAAGCATCAGCGCAACCCGCAGTCACGGCCAAACCAAGCCATCGTGTTGCTGAAAAACCTGTCGCCCCGTCAATTCGCCGATCCGACTCCGGGCAACCCGCCGAACTGGTCCTTATCCTGCCTCCAACGATCGAACCGGCGCTTGAACGCGGAAAAGTCATGCTAGTTCTGGAAGCACAATGGGAGGGTGGCCGTTGCCCTTTGGGAGCGCTTCCCAAGAACCGCGAGTTTTCATTTTCAAAGCAGGACAACGACGTGATGGATTGGCTGGAGAAACTTTCCGGAGGCGAAACTCCGGCCGCCATGCAGCTCAGCATCGCGCAATTTGCCGAACTGCTCCCCGTTTTAGCGGGCCATCCGAACCTTAGCCTCGGCAAGAAAACGGCCATTGCGGTCTCGAAACAGCCATTTTCAGCCGAAATGGTGGCCCGGCTGCAACCTAATGGCGAAATCAAATTGAGCGCCCGGCCCGGCCAGGCTGCGCCGTTCCTGTTTGCAGGGTGGGCGTACAATCCACAGACGTTTAGTCCTGTGCATTTGCCCGGATCATTAGGAAACATCTGGAAAGGGCCAATAACCATTTCTCGCAACGAGGTTCCGGCGTTTTTGAACCAAAGGTGGCCTCAGCTGTTTGCTTCGGGCAAAGTCGATGCCGACTTCTCGCTCGACGATTTTTCCTTTGCTCCTCAGCAACCGCGCTTTTTCCTCGAGTTAAGAGGTGGCCTGGCACAACTCTCGGGCCTGCTGCAATGCGGGTATGGATCGCGCATTTTCACAATTGGCGTCAGCGCGCCGGATGAAGCGGTCTGGTTGCCGGACCCGGACCGTCCAACGCATTATTCCACGCGCGACCAGGCGGCGGAGCGGGCCGCCCTGGGCAGGCTTCAACGTTCCGGGTTTTCAGGTCCGGACGCGCAAGGAAAGCTGCAATTGCTGGGGCAGGATCCCGTGTTGAATTTTTTTGCTCGTGAATTTCCCAGGATCGAACGCGAATGGACGGTGACCTTGGAAGAGCGCCTGCAACGAAGCACATCCGAGAAACTTGAACGCATTACGCCGCGGTTCGAGATTACATCATCCGGGGTGCAATGGTTCGACCTCGGGGTGGTGTTTTCCTCAACGGGCGGTGAAGCCTTTTCACAGGGAGCCATTCAAAGTTTGTTGTTGTCCGGCAGAAGCCACACCCGGCTGAAAAACGGCAAGGTGGCCGTAATTGACATCGGGGCTGTTGAGGAACTTCAAGAGGTGCTGCGCGACTGCAGCCCGCAACAGCACGCACAAGGTTATCGGATCAGCAATCAACAAGCCGGCTTCCTGGGATCGAGCCTGGCGGCGCATCGCGATTGGAAGCTGCAGGCGCCGGCACATTGGCAGGAAAAAGCCGGTAAACAAGCCGGCTCGGGGTCCCTGGTTTGTCCGCCCCTGGGCGAGCTGGAAACCGTTCTGCGCCCGTATCAAAAGCAGGGCGTTGCCTGGTTGCAATTTCTGCGGCAGAAGCAGTTTGGAGGAATTCTGGCGGATGAAATGGGCCTGGGGAAGACCTTGCAGGCACTTGCATTTCTCCAGCACGTCAAGAAATCCGAGCCCGGCGCGGGGCCCATGCTCGTGGTGTGTCCGACCAGCCTGGTGTTCAACTGGATGTCGGAGGCAAAACGCTTCGTGCCGGGTTTGAAGGTGCTGCCACTGCAGGGGCCGGATCGGGACGAGTATTTCAAAGAGATTCCGCGCAACGATCTTGTGATCACCAGCTATGCGTTGATCCGCCGAGATGCGGAGCGGTACAGAGAGTTCGAATTCGACACGGTGGTTCTTGACGAAGCTCAACATATCAAGAACCGCCAGACCCAAAATGCGCAGGCCGTCAAAGCCATCAAATCCCAGCACCGCCTTGTGCTCACCGGGACGCCACTGGAAAATTCCGTGCTGGACCTGTGGTCCATTTTCGATTTCCTCATGCCCGGTTATCTCGGCACGGCCCAGGACTTCCGCGAGCGTTACGAGCTGCCTATTGCGAGGGAAAATGATCCGGCCACGAAGGCGCGGCTGGCCCGGCGACTCAAACCCTTTTTAATGCGAAGGCTCAAGAGCGAAGTCGCGGCCGACCTGCCGGCGCGTCTCGAGCAGGTCGCCTTTTGTGAACTCACACCGGAGCAGCGCGGCGTTTACCAGCAACTGATGGAAGTGACCCGCAAGGAAATGCTCGACGCCGCCGGAGAGCAAAGCCTTGCCAAAACCCGGATGCTGGTCCTGACCGCTTTGCTGCGATTGCGCCAAGCGTGCTGTGATCTGCGGCTCCTCAAGCTCGAAGGAGTCAATCCCGCGACCGCGTCGGGGAAACTGGAGCTGTTTCGCGAATTGCTCGAAGAGGTGATTGATGGCGGCCATCGCGTCCTGGTTTTCAGCCAGTTCGTCACCATGCTCGCGCTTCTGAAGGAACGGCTGGTCTCCGAAAGCATCGACTTTTGCTACCTCGACGGGTCGACGATCGACCGGGCAGCCGAGGTCAACCGGTTCCAAACCACACCGAGCATTCCGGTTTTCCTGATCAGCCTGAAAGCGGGAGGAGTCGGCCTGAACCTTACCGGGGCTGACACCGTGGTTCATTTCGACCCGTGGTGGAATCCGGCGGTGGAAGCCCAGGCAACCGATCGGGCTCACCGGATTGGCCAAACGCGGGTTGTCACCAGTTACAAACTGATCACTCGTGACACGATCGAGGAGAAAATTCTGACGTTGCAAAACCGCAAGAAAGAACTCATCGCCGCCACCATCGGGGAGGAAGAGTTTGCGAGTTCGCTCAGTTGGAATGAAATCCAGGAACTGCTTTCCTGAGCGCGCCAGCGGTTGCACAGGGGATCGCGAGTGATACGAAAGGCGAAAGGGCGAAAGGCGGCGCCATTGACGGGTTTAAGGTTACTGATATAGTGCAGTCACATCCCTTGTGGATACAAACACAGCACTATCCATTACTAACGAGGCCGCCCCTGACAGCCCCCCAACGGGTTTAACCATTTTCTGAAATCCCATGAATGAGACCTTTCCCGCGTCCGGCACAGGTTCCCGCAAATCGAAGTTATGCCTCCTGCTATTGTCAACTCTGACCGCCTGCGGCCTCGCGGCCCGAGGACAAACCACGTTCGTCGATTTTAACACGCCCGGCGAATACACCAACAACTTCAACCCCTGGAACGACAACGGAGGGAACAACGGAGGCAATTATTCGTTTGTCGAAAGCTCGACTGCCGGCGTCGGCGGCAGCGGGGGCGTCAGCGTTTTCCAAAACAACGATACCACGGCCATTTGCACCAACAATAGTTGGGATTTTTCGACAAACGGGGCAACTTTGACGATTTCCGTTCTCATCAAAGCCAATGGGCAAACCAGCGGCAACAAGGTCCAACTCGGCATCCTCAATACAAACAACGATGGCCTGAACAACAATACCGGAGTGGCGTTCGAAAGTTTTCGCATTATTCCGACAACGTCCACCACGTTCAGCTTGCGTGAGCAGTTTCGTTCCGGCGGTGCACTCACGGAAACGCCTCTTGGAACGATCAACACAGTTGCCGGTGAATGGTACAAGTTTGTGCTCACCGTAACGAACGTGGGAGGTGCCTCCGGAAACTACAACGCGGCTTGTGCCATTTACGATTTCGGAACCGATGGGCTCACTCCGGGAACCAACATTGTGGGCTTTTCAACGCTCATGAATCACACGGGTCAGACGGACATCACGGTTCCTGGGATATGGCCGGGGCTGCGCGCCTTTCAGAGCGGCGGCATCGATGCCTGGGACAATTTCCTGGTGTACACGCCCGCAAGCGGTCCCGTGTTTACAATTCCGCTGACGAATTCCAGTTTGGCTGCCGGCCAATCCGCGACATTCTCGGTTTTGGCTGAGGGACCCGGGACCATGATTTACTCCTGGTACACGAACGGAACAACAGTTTCAGGAGCCACCACAAGTGCCTATACAACGCCGTCGTTGACGGCGGGCTACACGAACATCGAGGTCGTCGCCAGCAATGGCAACGGGTCAGCCACCAATTCGGCGGCGATCAGCGTGTTTGTGCCGGCCGCGTCAGCCATCACCAATTTGCCCGCCACCGCGATTCAAACCACCTCCGCAACTCTCAACGGCCAGGTGATTAGCACCGGCGGCTCGACGCCAACCGTGACCCTCTTTTACGGCCCTTCCGACGGCGGGGCCAAGGCAACAGCGTGGTCCAACAGCGTAAACCTGGGACCCCAATCCGCGGCTTTCTCACAGACCATTTCGGGACTGTCACCGAACACGACCTACTACTCAACGGCGCAGGCCGTCAATGCCGCCGGAACCTCGTGGGCCACACCATCAACGAACTTCACTACCCTGCCGATCGTGCTTGCGACTCTCACCAATTTGCCGGTCACGGCCGTGCAGGCCGATTCGGCAACGCTCAACGGGCAAATTCTCTTAACGGGAAACGATGTTCCGTCCGTGACCCTCTACTATGGAACCAATGACGGCGCGGCCAACGCGGCGGCCTGGACCCAAAGCATCCCGCTGGGACAGCAAACAGGGATTTTTGCGCAAAACATTTCAAGCCTGTCCTCAAACACCACTTATTACTTTGCCGCCGCGGCGAGCAACTCGGCGGGCGTCTCGTGGGCCCAACCCTCGGTAAGCTTCACAACGGCTTTAACCAACTCACCGCTTCCGCCGTCGGTAGCGGTCCTGACGCAACACAATGACAACAACCGCGACGGCGCCAACCTGCAGGAGACCGTGCTGAATACGTCGAACGTGAACTCAAATCAGTTCGGGCTGGTGTTCAGTCGCGCGGTCGATGACCAGGTTTACGCCCAGCCGTTGATCATGACCAACGTCAATGTTCCGGGCAAAGGCATTCACAACCTTGTGATCGTCGCAACCGTCAACGATTCGGTGTATGCCTTTGACGCCGATGATTCGACGGTGACGACGGCTTATTGGCACACGAGCTTTCTAGGGCCAAACGCACGGGCGCCCATGAACACGGACATGACGGGCGCCTGCGGCGGGAATTACCAGGATTTCAGCGGCAAAATCGGGATCGTAGGCACGCCGGTCATTGACGCGGCATCACAGACGATCTACCTGGTCGCCCGCACGCTCGAGAACGGAACCACGTTTGTGCAGCGCTTACACGCATTGGATGTGACGACCGGACAGGATAAACTGACGCCGGTGGTCATTGGCGCAACGTATTCGGGCACTGGTGCGGGAAGTGTGGGGGGCGTTGTCAGCTTCGATCCACAGCGGGCCAATCAGAGGCCGGGCCTGGCACTGGTCAAGGGTGTCGTTTACATTTGCTGGTCTTCGCACTGCGATTGGGGTCCGTACCACGGCTGGGTCATCGGTTACGACGCCGCCACTTTCAAACAGGTCGCGGTCTACAATGATACGCCGAATGGATCGAATGGCGGCATTTGGATGAGCGGCCAGGCTCCCGCCGCGGATACAAATGGAAACCTTTTCCTGTCCATCGGCAACGGAACCGTTGATACCACCATCACAACCGATCGGGGGGAGAGCTTTGTGAAACTCACGCCCAGCGGCACAAACCTGACTGTCACGAGCTGGTTCACGCCCTACAATTGGCCTGCCCTGGAGGCCGGCGACACTGACCTGGGCTCGGGAGGAGTGCTTCTGATTCCGGGGACGAGCCTGCTTTTCAGCGGCGGCAAAGAGGGAGTCGTTTACCTAGTCAACAAAGACAACATGGGAGGGCTGAGTGCAGGAACCTCGGATACAAATGTTGTGCAAACATTTTCAGTAACAACCGACGAAGTGCACGGTGGGGCCGTTTGGTGGAACGTCGCAGGCGGTCCGTACGCCTACATTTGGCCTTCATCGGTCAAATTGCAGCAGTACCGATTTAATAACGGCGCCGGCAAATTCAGCCTGCCGGCAACAGCCCAAAGCCCGACGTCAGCGCCGGGCGGCCAACCGGGCGGCCTACTGGCCTTATCCGCAAATGGCAGCCAGGCGGGCAGCGGGATCATCTGGGCAGCCCACCAACTGACGGGGGATGCCAATCAAAGCGTGCGACCGGGAATTATCCACGCGTACGACGCTGAAAACGTCGCCAACGAATTGTGGAACTCCCAAATGGTCCCAAGCCGAGATGGAAATTTTAATTTCGCAAAATTTGTTCCACCGACCGTGGCAAACGGAAAGGTGTATCTCGCAACCTTCTCGGGCCAACTGAATGTTTACGGATTGCTGGTGTCCACGACGCCGGCAAAGCTGCAGGTTAGTCCCACCAACCAGAACTTTGGAGTTGTGCTCACCGGCCAAACCACAAACCAGTCAGTCCAGGTTGTAAATACGGGAGGTCTCACCCTCACCGGCACTGTTTCCGCAACCCTGCCATTCAAGATAACCGCAGGCAGTCCTTTCAGTTTGACCGCCGGTCAAACCGGGACCGTGCAAGTGGCGTTCAGCCCGACGGCAAGTGGTTCCTTCAGCAACGTCGTTGTCTTTACGAGCAACGGGGGTAATGCGTCAGATGCCGTTACAGGCTCGGCGATCACTCCGGCTCAATTGGCGGTTTCACCGTCCTCGTTGAATTTCGGGCTATTGCCGGTCGGCACAAATGCGCAGGCGAGTTTTACCCTGACCAATCTCGGGGGCGCCTCGCTCACCAACGGGCTCGCCACAATTCAGGGCACCGGCTTTACCATCGTATCCGGCTCTCCGTTCAGCTTGCCTGGATTCGGTTCAACAAACCTGACTGTGCGCTTTACTCCAACGAATTCCGGGAGCTTCAGCAACGTGATCGTAATCAGCAGCAGCGCGGGTGGATTTACAAATGCGCTGACCGGCTCAGCTGCGATCGTGCCCAGCGCCGCCTTCAGTGGCACCCCAACCACCGGCGCCGCGCCTTTGATGGTCGCGTTTACCGACACCTCGGCCGGCACGATAACCAATCGTTTCTGGGATTTTGGTGATAATACCACCACCAATACCTCGGCGACTGCGGTAAACCACTCCTATGAGGCAAGCGGCACCAACACGGTGCGCTTGACCGTGAGCGGCCCGGTCGGCACTAATACACTCGTGCGCACCGGTTACATCGTGGTCACCAACCTCGGTCCAGTCAGTTTGAGTATTCAGAACCAGGGGAGCAAACTTCAACTCACCTGGCCGGCAGGTACCCTGCAGTCGGCAAACCAGGTCACGGGACCTTACACCAACGTGACTACGGCAACGTCGCCGTTTACGATATCCCCCTCGAACACGACCCAGTTTTTCCGAATCAAAGTCCGTTAAACACGACCAAAGAAACCGGCGCAAGACGAGCTCAGAATGTCCAACGCGCTTTGGATTTTTATCGGCGGCGGCCTGGGAAGCCTGGCGCGCTGGTGGTTCTCGGGGTGGGTGGCCGGAGCTATTGGCGAAACGTTCCCTTGGGGCACGCTGGTCGTGAACATCAGCGGTTCGTTCGTCATTGGACTTTTTGCGACTGTCACGGGGCCCGAAGGCAGGTGGCTGGCGTCGGCCTCGTTTCGGCAGTTTTTTATGCTCGGAATCTGCGGGGGCTACACCACTTTCTCGTCCTTCAGCCTTCAAACATTGACGCTGGCAGAGGAGGGCGAATGGGTTAAGGCGGCTGCAAACTGTTTGCTTTCGCTGGTCCTTTGTTTGGCTGGTGTCTGGCTTGGCCATGTTCTGGCGCTGCAGATCAATTCAATAAAAGGTCATTAATGCAACTTCCCCGCGAGGCCACACTTTTGCGGATCTACATCGGCGAAAAGGATCGTTGGGAAGGCAAACCTCTTTACGAGGCGATTGTATTGAAAGCACGCGAAATGCAGCTGGCAGGGGCCACAGTGCTTCGAGGGCCCATGGGCTTTGGCAAATCGAGTCGGCTGCATACAGCCAAGATCCTGCGGCTTTCAATGGATCTGCCGCTGGTCATCGAGATCGTGGATTTGAACGACAAGATCCAAAGCTTTCTTCCGGTCCTGGACCCGATGATGAAAGGCGGGTTGATCACACTCGAAACCGTGCGGATTGTCGACTATCGCGCCGATCCGGATCCGACCGGGCAAGCGCAATGAGCTCGTGAGCAACCGAAACTGAACTCTTGTGAATAAATAGTGAACAAGAAATTGCAGCTTTTCCTAGTCGGACTCGCCCCAAGTCATCACCATTGACCAATGCCAATCGAAGAGCGCGTATTGTGTTTTCAAAGGAACCTGCTGGAAAAACTAGGAGTTTTTCAGGGGATCCATCTCGATGTGCAGAAATACCTGCCGGTCATTACCGATTCATCGACCCTGGTTTACCTGAACAGAAGCGAGGCCGAACAGGACAAGCGCTACAAACAACTCATTCCTTATGTGCTGCTCATCTGTAACGACAGGATCCTGCGTTATCGACGAGGCAAAGGAGGCCAGGAAACGCGCCTGCACGGGTTGTTTTCTGTAGGCATCGGCGGTCACATTTCAGACGAGGACCACGGGCTGTTTTCAAAGGGCGTTGGATACGAGGAAGGCATGCGGCGCGAGCTGATGGAAGAAGTGGCGGTCGAACGGGTCGATGCGCCGGCCGTGGCATTGATCAACGACGACAGCACCGAAGTTGGATATGTTCACTTTGGCGTGGTCCACGTGCTGCATCTTTCCGACGAATCGGTCGCGAGGCGGCGAAGCGGAATTGTAAGTCCGGAGTTTATCCCCATCCCTGAAGCGCTGGCCGACACGTCGGCCTATGAATCCTGGTCACGCTTTTGTCTGGAACACCTTGAAACGCTGCTTGCAAAGGGGGTTAACCCCCAAACCGCGCCGGCGACGAACATCGCTCGGTGAAGGATTTCATAGCTGAACAGGTTCGCGTAAGCCCCAAAGCGTTGCCCGATTGAGCACGATTCCTGCTCGGTTTCGGGCGTGCCCAATAAAACCGTAACTGCTTCGGTTATCGGGACAGATGCCGACTCGCGAACGACGCGGGAGTTTTGCGAGGCCGTCGGTGGCTGCTCGCCTGTCGGTGTCTCAAATCAAGACAAACTCCCGACCGGATCGGAACTCGTTAACCATTGGGCAGCCTTCGTTGTGGTCCTGGCGTGCCTGGTCGGTTTTTCGAGCCGCGCGGCGCAATCTTCGGGAAACGAACAAGTCCCTGCCCTTACTCGTTTAGTCCAGGTGGTGAGTCTAACTCCAGAGGACGCCGCCAAAGGATTGCTCGTAAAAGTCAAAGGCACCGTCACCTACTGCAACCGGGATGAGGGACGACTGGTTGTGCAAGACGGAAACGAAGCGGTCGAGGTGCGAATTCCGACGACTCGTGAGAACGACGAACGCGATCCTCAAATAGGCGAGGCCCTCGAAGTAGAAGGAGTGACGCAAGCCGGGCGACTGGCCCCGAGGATTTGGAGCAAAACGCGGCGAGCCCTGGGCAAGGGAGAAATGCCCGCCGCATTTGATCTCAACGGCCCCAAGCTTTTTGCGGTTAAGGCCCAGAACCGATGGGCCCGGGTCCGAGGTTGGATTCCCTTTGTGAATACGCTGGCCAACCGCCTGGTGTTTACCCTTGTGGTTCGCCCCGGACAAACCATCGATGTGCGTCTCGATGCGGATGATTTCTCGCAGGCACGCTCACTGGCCGGCAGCTATGCCGAGGTAACGGGTGTCTTTTCGCTGAAACTGGATAGCACGGGAGGGATCGCAGGCGGACGCTTGAACGTGACTGGCCTGGCAAATGTGCAGCCCTCCAGGACACTGCCGATAGGTTCAATTGCGGAAATTGGGAACACAGTGTCGCATGAGAAAACGATGGATCCGTTTCGGATCCGCGGGATC
>DATGLT010000027.1:0-10503 GCA_035294005.1 Verrucomicrobiia bacterium | reverse complement strand
TGGCGACCCAAGCCTGGGAGCTGAGTTTTGCCGCCACCGCCGCCCTGCGCCGTATGCGTCGGCGTCCCTCAATCATTACCGCTTGCTATATCCAAGCTGAATTATGGCCGTAATGCCACCCTATTGTACGAGTCTCAATAATATGCTGAACGCCTCTTTGGAGGCGGGCCAATTCTGCCAGAACCTCTTGCCTTTCTTTAAGCAAACGTTCATCCAGCTGCGCAAGATAGCCGGGGATCTGCTGGCCTTTGGGGTCCGAGCATAGAAACAGCCCGAGATCGGATTGGTGCTGGTGCAACAGAGCTACCACCTTTGACAATTTATCCATGCTTGACTTCCGCAGGCTTGCGGTCATGCAGTCCGACGCGACATTGATGCTGGTCAGCACGTTGCCTACATTATGCAGCAGTGCAGTGGCTAGCTCTGCCTTTCCGGCCTGGCGCGAAGCCTCGACCAACTCTTGGTGCGTTTTAGCCAACTCCAACTCCGCTCGCCTGCGCTCGGTGATGTCACGGGCGACGATTGAAATATAGGCCAAGGCTTCTCCATCCCGTGAGTGTGCCATTATCTGTTCCGAGACAGGAATGCGGTTTCCGTTTCGACTCACGAACTCGGTCTCTCGGATGCAGACTCCCGCAGCGCCGAGATGGGTTAGCCGCTCTTTTAGATTAACAGCATCATCACCCGCAAAATCCGCCAAGCGGATTTGCACGGGGCCGCGTCCGTCATCCAGACCATGCCACCATCACCTTGAGTGACTGGCATCGGGTCGCGATGAACACGGAAACGGAAACCGACACGATGCGCAACGTGGCGTTCATCGATTAACCAAATCAAAAGCTCGAGCGGCGTTCCCAAGGTGCGCTGCTCGAGCCGATTTCCGTCCTGTAGCTCAATAGCAGAGCACCCGGTTGATAACCGGAAGACGCAGGAGCATTACCTGCCGGGACGACCAATTGTGGCCGTGCGCCAGCACCCCGAGTAGCTGAGACAGATTAGCGCCTCCCTGAAGAGGAGGAGACGTTGGCGCGATACCAATCTCGGGGACCAATTAACCAATAACCAATCCCGCTCCGGCGGGCATGAAAGGAAGCATGAACACTCTGAACGAGACCAAGGTGCGCCTTTTCGCCTCTGCCAAAAGCTGGATCGAAGCCGAAGCGGTGCGCCAGTTGTATGCAACCTCCAAGCTGGAGGGTATGCGCTTGGCGGTTGGCTTCCCGGATTTGCACCCGGGCAAAGGCAGCCCGGTTGGCGCTGCCTTCGTAACAGAAGGCCTGATCTATCCCTACGTCATCGGTGGGGATATCGGGTGCGGTATGGCACTGTTTAAGACCGACTTGGTCCAGCGCGATATCAAATTGAATCGCTGGGCGGGCTTGCGTTTCGACTTCGAACATCCCTGGGAGGGCAATGTGGCGGAGGCGCTCGCTCCCGCCGAGCTCGAATCCACTGAGTTTGATGAAGCGCTCGGCACCATTGGTGGTGGCAACCACTTCGCGGAGTTGCAGCGCGTTCAGGAGGTTCTGGACGCGTCCGAGTTCAAGCGATTCGGCCTTGGCAAACAGCAGTTGGTTGTCCTCGTGCACAGTGGTTCCCGTGGATTGGGCGAATCGGTTCTGCGCGCATATGTGGATGAGCACCAGGCCAACGGCTCGGATGTCGAGTCCTTTGCTGCGGCAGCCTATCTCAAGGAGCATGATATTGCCGTGCGTTGGGCCAAGGTCAATCGCGCCCTGATCGCCCGACGTTTCGTTGAAGCAATTGGGGCAAAAGCTGAATGCATTTGGGACGGCTGCCACAACAGCATCACCCTCCACGAAAGCGAGGGTGAGACTCTGTGGGTGCACCGCAAGGGTGCAGTTGTGAGCGAAGGCGAAGCTGTGGTAATCCCGGGTTCGCGTGGCTCGCTCAGCTATTTGGTCAAGCCGACCGGAGACGGTGAAAGCCACGCTTGGTCCCTGGCTCACGGCGCGGGTCGCAAGTGGGCTCGCAGTGAAACCCGGTTGCGTATGCGCGAGCGGTTCGGCATGCACCAGTTGACCCAGACCGCCTTGGGTGGCCGAGTCATCTGCGAACAGCGCGAGCTGCTCTACGAAGAAGCACCGGCGGCTTACAAGAACATCGAGGACGTGGTTCAGGATCTGGCAGAAGCCGGACTCGTTTCGGTCATTGCCACCTTTCGACCGCTCCTCACCTACAAGACGCGCGCGCTCCGGCGTTAGCGCGCGACAGCAAGCCCAGCTTGGGCACCGCCATGGAGGGGACCGGATTCCACGGGGTTAATGCCTGCCAGTGAGCAGCCACCCCGTGTTTTCCAGCTACAAGGCGTCAGATTTTCGTCCGTGAATGCAAAGCAGCTCGAGCGGCCGGGTTTTCAACCCGGGCCTAGTCGGTGCGAGTCCGACCACGGATGCCATTTGCTCTCAAGGTGTAAGTAGTCTCTGCACGCCGCTCTGCGAAGGCGGAAGTTCGTGGTGCAAATCCACGTGAGAGCGCCACTTTCAAAGCCCTTGTGCCTCAGCAGCAACAGGGCGGGTTTCGTAAACCCGTATTCGTCGGTGCGAGTCCGACCAGGGGCTCCATTTCATCAGGGTCGTGATGTAATAGTTAGCATCTCCGCCTGTGACGCGGACTGTGCGGGTGCGAATCCCGTCGCCCTGACCAATTTTGCAATTTGAATCGGCCAGCAGCCGCCACGGCAGTTCGCCAGAGCGGTTCTGCGGATGAGCCGATTCAATCGCGGTTCGAATCCGCACTCGGCTCATAACCGATCCATTGGTTGGATGGGAGAAATCCCGCTACGGCCCGAGGCAGAAGGCCGGCGCTCACGCGCAGCCAGAAGCCGGCTTTGCGAAAATCGCGCAAGCGCTTATCCCGCCGTCGGACGGTGGTCTCCTGCCTCGGGCTTTTCCTGCCACCTGGCGACGGCAACAGCCCTGTTACAATTGCGAACATTTATCACCCAAGCCGGTTTGAACCGGTTGCATCCAGAAAGGAAACACATCTATGAACGCTGGATTCCTTAATGCCCGGTTTGCCACCCGTGCGGCACAAGGCCGCTTCCGGCACAAGTTTGTGGTTAATGAAGGCCACGCCGGCTTGCTTTACCGCCACGGCGTGTTCGTCCGCCTTATCAATGCCGGTCGTCACGTGCTCTGGGGCTTCGGTTGGTCCGTCAACATGATGGATCTTCGCAGGACGTCGATCGTTGTGCCCGGCCAGGAAGTCCTGACCTCCGACAGCGTCGGACTCAAGCTGAGCCTGCTCCTCACGTACCAGGTTGCCGACCCGGCTAAGGCCGCGCATGAATCGCAGAATTGGTATGGCGACCTCTACAACGCGGCCCAACTCGCCGCACGGTCGGTCGTGGGCGGGGTAACCGTTGAAGCGCTGCTCAAGCAGCGTCTCGGCATCAGCGCGCAACTTCTGGCTCGCGTCCAGCCGGAAGCGGCCAGGATCGGTGTCAACGTCCTAGCTCTCGAAGTCAAGGACGCGATGCTTCCGAATGACCTCAAGCGGGCTTTCGCCGATGTGTTGAAAGCCAAGCAAGAAGGCCAGGCTGCGCTCGAACGCGCCCGTGGTGAAAGTGCCTCGCTGCGCAATCTGGCGAACGCGGCGCGAGTGTTGGAAGGCAATCCGGCCTTGATGAACCTGCGCCTGATGCAGTCGCTATCGGCGGCCCAGAGCGCCGGCAACACGCTGGTGCTGGGAATGCCGGGCGGATTCGTTCCGTTGAGAAACGGCAAATCACCGATAGCCCCCGAGGAAGACGGAAGCGCGAAAACCTAACAGCGCGCGGTCCAAGGCCCCACACGGGGGATGGAAGACAATACGGGCGGGAGCGAAAGCTTCCGCCCGTATCTAATGGGCCATTCAAATGGCGAAACACTTGGCAAATGAAAGGTAAAACTATGAAAACACCACCTGCGAAACGCATTTGCAATTTTCGGCTCAAGCTCCCCACTTACGGAGGTTCATACTTCACCAAGAAAGCCCTGAAATTGGAAAGGGCACTGGCGACAAAGCCTAAAGTCCTTCATCTGGAGATGATCGGCGAAGGCGAAATTCCCGCGGACACTGCGCTGCTCATTCGCTCGATACTGATGAGGCGTTTGCCCGGAACGCAACTTGTCACTAACGCACGCTCCAGTTTGCAGGGAGGTTCGGTGCTCGTGTGGCTGTTGGGAGACAAACGCTTGATTCGCGATGATGCTCGGGTGTTTTTCAAACGCAATCCATTGGCCGATGAAGACCCCGTGGAAGTCTATGCGGGTTTGGGCGAAGTCGAACAGAAATACAAAGATTCGTATTCGTCCGTCGATCCCGAGGACGCGGACTACGCGCGCATGCTTCAATTGATCGACGAATTCCTGCCGGTTAAAGAATTTGCCGGTCGGGTCGTCAACGTTAGCGTCCTGCGCGACTTCGGGCTTGTGGAAAACGAACAGGTCGACAACTTCCTGACCAGTGCCTTTTCGAAAAGCGAAGCAGCAACGGTGTTCACCTGAATCAGAGGAAAATGAGTAATCACAGGCGGGCGGAGGGCATCCTTCCGCCCGCACTTTAATCAGACGTCCCGTTGGCCGAGCAGCCCAGGCAGCGGTCTGCAAAACCGTTCAGGTGGGTGCAACTCCCGCACGGGACTCCAATTTCAGCTGGCCCACCGGGCGAGAATCATTGCTGGGCGGCAGTGACATCCGTCGGCGGTCTGCTTACGACCACCATTACCGGGTTGGACGGTCGTACATCTCCCTCAGCGTTCGTGCCGAGCACGGAGAACACATGGTAGCCGGGCGTCAGGTTGGTCGCGGTGAACTGGAGCGGTGCTGCCGTGATTGTCCCAAGTTTCTTCGCCCCGTCGTAAAACTCCAACTTTCTCCAATTGGGGAATTTGCTGGCATCGACGGTGATGGGGACATTCGACCTCCAATCCAACGCTGGTGTCCCGGGGCCACACGGGCCCGGCGAGGTGATGGTCAGCGGATTGTTATGGGTGGCGTACGCCCGGTAAATAAACGCGATGTCCTCATTCTGCAACCAGCTCGAATGTCCGAGATCCCCTTTAAACTCCCTGGCTGGGAGGATTTTCGTGAGGCCGCTTTTCCAGGTGGTATTATCGGCCACCCAACCGGTGGCAGGATCGATGGAGAGCAGTTTGATGGGGCCTTTGGTCACATCCCCGTCTTTGGGGTACCGCGTGCGCACGGCGAGATCCATCAGTGGCATTGCTAGCAAATCCTGCCTGTTCTCGTCATACTCGTGGCCTATACCCTGCCGTTCCATCCACGCGAGTTCGCCTCCCAGCGGGCGATTCGGCACGAATACCTCTTCAACTTTGTAGCGACCATCCACGGCAGGATCGTTAAGTTTCTCCTTCTCGCCCGTGATGAGGATCGATGGAATGGCCAGGACGTTAGCGGGGGCCGGCTTGGAGATCTCGTCGAAATTGTAGCGCGCGCCATAAATCCCGACGGCGATAGTTCTGTCAGGGTCCATGGTCATCAAGGTGCTGGCAAAGCCGCCGCCGGCGGAAAAGCCCACGGCGGCATATGGGGCATTGACCAGTTCAGGATGCTTGGAGGCGACGCTGACCATTTGCAGGCAGTTCCGAAATGCCTTGTGGGCTTTAAAGTGCGGGATGTCGCCTGCGGAGGCGACTAGCGCGAAGCCATGCAGATGCAAGAATTCGCGATAGTAGGTGCAAAAGGTCCAGTCGCCTCGCGAGTCGCCACCCGCATAATTGCACTCGACCAGGAGGCCTCGCACCGTCTTCAGACCTTCGGGGATTACCACACAGAATTTTTTCGTCGCCGGATCGGCGTAGTCATAGACCGTGTATTCGCGGTTGCTCACCTTGACGATGGATGAGGCCACGGTGGGCGTGGTCTGGGCGGACACGCTGAGGGCCAAGGTCACAGATCCACAAAGCGTCAGGGCTTCTCTGATCATAGTCGCCGATGAGATGACGGTGGATATTGCTGGCTATCTGCCTGCAAGGGCAAGCCATGATCACGGTACAAGCGGAGCATTGGTCCCAGAACTCTCGCACGCAAGGCTGAGGTTGGGGCCATTTTATTTCGAGCATAGGTGTTGAGAGATACACGCCGGTCTTCCAAACCGGAATACAGGGCGCGATACCCTGATGCTCGACCATTTCATTTTCCCCAGTTGAACCTGGTGTGCCGGCAGAGACCTCGCACGGTCGAAGTAATGGCCGGGTATCGGGCTCAGTGCGCTGGGGAGTTTATCAGAGCGTAGCCTAACAGTGAGGCGCCTGCTTCGGGAGCAGGATCAAGTGGGGGCGGCACCCATCGCTCTGACCATTTCACGCGACGCGAACACCGGTGCCGGTCAGGACCCTCACAGGCCTGACTGCGGCGGTTCAACTCCGCCTTCGCGTCGCGATCGGGTTGCAAGCATTGCAGCGATGCAGCGGTCTCTTAAACCGCAGAGCACGGGGCAGCACCGTGGCGACCCACCAGCCTTCGCCATCTGCTTAGCGGGTGGCGAAGGCTGCCACGCCAAAGCGCGCAAGCGCGTAGGCGGGCTTTCCTCTGTGAGGCTACGGCTTGGCAGGCCATTTCATGCCGGCGTGGCTCAGCAGCGACAGCAGCAGTTTCGTAAACTGCCGGGCGATTCGCCCCTCGGGAGTGCGAGTCTCCCCGTCGGCCCCATTTCATGCTCCCGTAGCTCAAACTATTAGAGCGGGCGGCTTCGAACCGTCAGGTTGCAGGTGAGATTCCTGCCGGGAGTACCATTTTGCCGCGTTAGCCCAACTACCAGAGGCGCTCCGCTCAGGACGGAGAGGTTGGGGGTGGAAATCCCTCACGCGGCACCAATTGGTCTGAGCCGAGATCGGACGCTGCGGGTCTTGGCCAGGCGATAAGCTGGCTGCGGTGTTGACCGCAGGCTCTCGCGTCTTGAGCGCCAGCACCATTTCCGCTCCCGTAGCCCAAGGCAGAGGCAACGGACTTAAACCCCGTTTAGTGTCAGTGCAATCCTGACCGGGAGCACCAGCCTTCATCAACCCCTCAGCTCTTCTTAGCTCTCTGCATCTCTCTTAATGCACTTGCCATAAATACCATTTTTCGGTATTGTTGGCGTGTGAAATCAGAGCGAATCAGGCGCGATTACAGAGCCGGCGTCGCGAAGGCGTTTGTGGAACATAGCCTCCGACAAGGGTTTGCATCATTTCCGTTGTTTTATCTTTGCCAAACAACCGGCCTTTCTGAGTTGGCAGCGCAGCGCCAGATCCAGCGGATGGGCTCCCGGATAGTAAAACTGCCTCGCAAGGCCTTTTTCCTGATCGTCAGCCCCGAGCATCGAGCAATGGGAGCGCCTCCGCCGAGTTGGTGGCTGGATGATTACTTCCGGTGGCTAAAGCATCCCTATTACGTGGCGCTCCAGTCGGCGGCCGCAATGCACGGCGTGGAACCGCAAGCCGTCCAAATGACGCAAGTCATGACCGATTACCCGCGGAAAGACTTGGAAGTCGGCCGATTACACCTGCGGTTCTTCCTGAAACGTTTTGCCTCGCAAACCCCGACGCAGATGCAGACCGGAGCACGCGCGCCGCTCAAGGTAAGCACGCCCGCAGCTACGATTTTGGACCTCATCCGCTACGCCCCGCGAATAGGAGGTTTGTCTCGCGCCTGGGAAACGGGTTCCCCGCTCTTAGCCCAGGTTTCAGTTAAATCGCTTCGGGAGGCTCTGGAAGCGGAGCATGAACCTGCGCTAGGACAACGCCTCGGCTATTTGCTACAGCAACGCAAGCATCCGCTGGCAGAAGTGGTAGCGAAATGGCTGCCATCCTCCCCACCATGGGCGCTTCTCGCGGTGGGAACACCCTCTCCTGGCTCCTGTCCACGCATTGAACGCTGGCGCCTGATTCAGAACGTAGACCTATGAACCCCATAACAGTGCGAGACGTGATTGCACACCAGCAATACGCCCCGTGGGGGCAGCTCCGGCAGGTCGAGCAGGACCTGCTGCTTTGCAGGTCAATGGTCGCCATCTTCTCTGACAAGTTCTTGAAAAGCCAAGTGGCCATGCGCGGAGGCACGCTCCTCCATAAAGTGCACTTGGCCCCGGCTGCACGGTATAGCGAGGATATTGATCTGGTCGTGATTGGAGGCAGACCAAAAGGCCACATCAGCCGCGCGCTCATTCGTGTGCTGACCCCAGTGCTCGGCAAACCCACACAGTCGGTCTGGGACTGGATGAAGCTTGCCGTGCGAAATGCCGGAAGGCCGTCTGAGATTCTGAGGTTGGTTTACTCGCTGCCAGTAATCAGTGATGCCGGGGCGAACCTGACTATCAAGATGGAGGCCAATGTGGATGAAAGGCAACCACACAGGCCAATCGTGGAGCTTCCTTTTTCGTACTCGTTTCAGGGCACAACGGAACAGGCAGTTCTCAACGGCTATGACTTGCATGAAATGCTCGGAACAAAGCTGAGGGCTCTCTTCCAAAGAAAAGCCGGACGTGACCTGTTCGACCTTTATTGGGCGCTTTCACAGAATCCGAGCACTCGTCCGGCAGAGGTGATCGCGTCGTTCCACCATTACCTTCGTATGGAAGGAGCTACTCTGGTGCGTAGTGAGTTTGTGGGCAAACTACATGAGTACCTGCGCGATCGCGGATTTTGCACGGATATGACAGCCCTGTTACGCACGGGGATCAACTACGACCCGCAGGAAGCTGGCAAATACGTGGAAGAGCAACTGCTCAGCCTGTTGCCCGCTTAATTACCAAGCGGCATCAAGGCTTCGCCGCGTGTAGCCCAATGCAGAGGCGTCCCGCTCAAACCGGGAAGGTTGCAGGTGCAACTCCTGCCACGCGGACCATTTAACAGAAAGGAAAACATGAAAGGCAGAAGCGTCATGGACCGGGGCGATTACCGTCTCCTGCCCAAGGGGCTTCGCCGGATGCTCGTGTTCTCGGAGACCTTCTTTTTCCGGGAACACGGCAAAGCCAACACCCCCAAGAAAACCCGGCGGGGGAGGTTCACGAGACCTCCTCCTCGCTGGCATTTTGCGAGTAGTAGCCAGTCGAACCATTTCTGGAATGCCAACCGGGCAAGCGAGCCGGGCTTCGGTGCTAACGAGTGCGTGCCTTCGGGCAAGTGGTGCAAGTCCACGGCATTCCGCCATTTTCTGCGCGCGTAGTTCAAAGAGAACCGTCCGCCTTATAAGCGGAGTCGCACTAGATGAGTGCCTGGACCCGGAGCGTTACCGGGCGCGCGTACCATTTTTGAACCCCTGAACGCGAAGTAGATCGAGCGCCCCGCTGCTTGAAACGAACCGGGCATTGTTTACACGCCCCAATGCTTCGGAATTCTGACGTGGTGGAGTCATGTTTTAGTGCAATGGCGCGGGGGTGAGTTGGTGGAAGAGACCAACCAGGGGCTCGAAAACTTTCAACCAGCGACACGAATGGATGTGTTTCAGGAGGAATTTCGGACCGACGGTATGAACGAAGTCTGCGCATTCTGTAACCGGAAGGTGCCCACGCAAGGGCACCATGTTGTGCCGCGCTGCAAAGGCGGACGAGACATCGCTCCGACATGCCATGCCTGCGAGGATTTCATCCACAAGACGTGGACGCATAACGAGCTGCGCGATGAATTCAACACCGTCGAAAAGATTCAAGCCGATCCTCGGTTCCAGAAATTCCTTCGATGGCTTTACAGGCAGCAGGAAGGCACGTTCTTCCGAACCCGGCGTAACCATAACCGGACCGACCAGCCCTACCGGTAGTTTCGCGGTCCTGATCCGCGGCTTTCTGTCCTCATAGCTCAAAGCACAGAGCGGGAGTGTCCTAAACTCCAGGTTGCTGGTGAGAGTCCGGCTGGGGACACCATTTCAAGCGGGTGTGGTTCAACAGCAGAATACGGCCGTGCCAAGGCTGAGAAGACGGTGCGATTCCGTCCACCCGCTCCATCTCCGGGGATGTAGCTCATCAGCAGAGCGCTCGTTTGACATGCGAGAGGTAAAGCGGGCAGCACGCTTCATCCCCACCATTTCTGAGGGCATAGCTCAGCCAGCCAGAGCGGATGCGTCACATGCATCAGGTCGAAAGTGGAAATCTTTCTGCCCTCACCATTCCTGTCCCTGTGGTGTAGCCCAGTCCAACACGCCTGCCTCTCATGCAGGAGATCACCGGAGCGAAGCCGGTCAGGGACACCAATTTCGGCGCGTGGTTCACGGGGAAAAGCAGACGCACCTGACTCAGAATCAGGCAGCCTTGGACGTGCAAGTCGTCTCGCGCCGACCATTTCGAAAGCCCCCAAAGCATTGTCAGCGATGTATCTGCTCGGTAAGCAGGCCAGCCTGGTGCAATTCCGGGTGGGGGCTCCATTTTGTGGCCATGCGCCAGGGTGGCAGTCCGCCAGGACCGCAATCGAGCCAGCGCTCAAGCCGGTTTCATAAGCCAGCTCCGCCGAGGGCAGCACTCGGGATTGCGACCATTTTTGCCTCCATGCAGCAGCCTGCGGATCGC
>DATGLT010000026.1:0-3362 GCA_035294005.1 Verrucomicrobiia bacterium | reverse complement strand
GGTAACGTTTCAGGAAATCCTCGTACGCCCGGCGCACCGGCGCGAGCCGTTTCGAGATACGGTCCTGGAGTTGGGCTTCGTCCTGGGCGCCAGGCTTGGTTTTCAGCACGTCGTTTTCGCGCGACCATCCGTCCACTTCCGCCTGGGCCTTATCGTCGTCGGCTTCGATTTGACGCAACTCCGCAACGGCGCCACTTTCAATATCGCTGGCAGGCCTGGTTGCAGCGCCTGGTTCGGTTGCGGCGCGGGCTGCTATGGTTAACACCAACGCAGCGGCGGCGGAGACGATGAGGTTCACATCGTAAGACTAGCAGTTCGCCGGGATCTGCCAAATTGCAATTTTGCAGTTTCTCTAACGCCGCTCTGATTATGGGTTCACCCCAAACTCAGGAATCGAGCAGCCCGCGAGCGCCACGGCCGTTCACGAAGCTCATGGCGGCCAATCGGTCGGAAAGTGGCCTAAAAGGTCTGAAACTTCCAAATGCAGGTCCGCGCCAAGACCCGCCTTGACTGGCCCGGAAATCCCGCCGCCTCTAACCGTGACCCGGCGAGATAAAGGGAACGATGGCCCGCTCATGGCGGCGATAGACGCTAAAATCGTGGCGATCCAGAGTGAGCACCAGACAATCGGCGACCTTTTCAGTCATGGCGACGATGCAGGCATCCGCGAAGTCCATCGGCTGGTCAGCATATTTTCGCATAAGCCGGGCGATGCGATCCGCGTTGGACTTCACTGAAAAGGCCATCTCCCAATCCCCGTCGCGGGCCAACTCGATCACGCGAGCAGGGTCTTTCCCGTAGTAGGCCAGCCTCGTACACGCCTCCGCCAGAACGGGCTCACACGTGACGAACCGCCCAAAGCGCCGGAATTGGTCCACCGCCCACTGGTGGTGAACTTCCCCACGGTGCAAAAAGGCCACAATGGGGCCGGCATCAATGAGCACGCTTTTTGGCGTACTGCTTGAGGTACTCCCGGGACGACCCCATGTTGCGCGGGCCGCCCTTAATCACGCCGCACAAGTGCGCGGTGCGGTTGTACATGCTCGGAGGGCCGCTGGCCTTGTGCTCCAGCAAATGTTCAATCTGCTCTCGAATCAACGCCGAGAGGTTAGGGTAAACCTTGCGCAGCTTGCCCTTGGTTCCGTTTGGCACCTTCACGTTGATTATTTCCACGACTCAAGGGTAATACCTTTCTGCCATAACGGAACACCACGCAATTCGCCACGCCACAAGATTTCGGCCATCTTTTGGGCGGAAGATACAAAGCGCTAGTCCTTGAGGTTAGCAGCAACGGTTATCTGGACCGACTCCGCCGAACGCCCAGCCTTCCTCAGGTGTTCTCATTTGATTGCGCGAGCGCTGCCGGAAGACCGATCCGCCTCAACCGTTTGGGATTTATTTTTCATTGGAAAGTGGTAATCCTTAACCATACAACCCACTGGTGGCGGTTGGTTTGCGGTCTCCGAGAAAAGTGCATTATTACAATAACAGTTGCGTCATGGGCACGGTTCGTGCTTTCCTGACCTCTTAGCGTGTCACGCTCCAGAAACAAACGCTTGGTTGCCGCCGCTCGCCTCCTGGCTGGTGTCCTAGCCGGGGTGTTGCTTGTTTTCGAGCTGTTAGCCGCGGACGGAGAGTTCCATCAAACTTTCCATCACGGGAACGCTGCGACCAATAGCTGCGTCCTCTGCCTGTTTGCCAAGGGCCAGGTGGATTCGCCTCAACCGGCGCCTGCTCCAACTGCCTGCGTGTGGTCAGTGTTTCATCCGGCGCCGCGAATAGAGTTCATCGCGCCTTCAGACTTCTCCTATCTCATCTCCGCAAGCCGCGCTCCGCCGGCAGACCCCTTCGCTTTCACGGTCGTGGCCTAAGGCGAGTCGCAAGACTCCACGGCTCGGCTCTTGGCCCTCGGCCGTCTTACCCGTTTCCCTTTGTTGGAGTCCAAAATCTTGATTGCGGACCAAGTGACTGACCGCACAACGGTAAAAATGAACGCCAGAGGACTCTTAAAGTCGTCGTGCCGCTGTTGGCATGGCGCTTTGGTAGAATCAATTGCAACGCGGACGTTACGCTTTCTGGGGGTAGGCGCGCTGATGCTTGCCATGGGTCGGCCCTGTCACGGAGCGGAAGCGGCTCCAGCCCGAGCCGCCGTCGCCAGCAACCTCGTTTTGACAGCGGCGCAGCGACAAAAAATCCACACTGAAACCCTCAAGGTATCGACCTTCCACCGCACCATTGAGACGACCGCGACGGTCGACTTCGATGGAGATCAAGCGACCACGATCCTTGCCCCGATCGGAGGTCCGGTCATCAAGCTCGCGGTCTCCCTCGGCGCGAAAGTGAAGGCCGGGGACATCCTGGCGACCGTTGCCTCGCCGGATTACGCGACGGCGATTAGCACCTACCGCAAGGCGGTGGCTACAGCGAAAAACGCCAGGCGCATCGCCGAGTTAACCCGGGAACTTTCACAAAATAACCTCTCCCGTCGCGAGGTCGAGCAAGCGCAGACCGACGCGGCCAATGCCGAGGCCGACCGCGAGGCGGCGTTGGAGCAGCTTCGCTCGTTGGGCGTTGATGCGACAACGATTCAAACCATTGACGAAGGAAAATCGGTCCCGGAACGCGCCGGACAAGTTCGGTCTCCGATCGAAGGAATCGTTGTGGAAAAGCTGATTACGCCGGGCCAACTGTTGCAAGCCGGAACGACACCCTGTTTCACCGTGGCGGATCTTTCCCTTGTCTGGGTCATGGCGAACATTTTTGAGTCGGACCTTGCCGCGGTCCAGGTTGGCGATCCGGCGGAGGTCATCACCAGCGCCTCGGAAACCAATCTGCTCGGCGTGGTCGACTACATCTCGGCCATCGTCGATACGAACACGCGCTCGATCGGGGTGCGCGTTGTGGCCACGAACTCAACCGGCGTGCTGAAGAAACAGATGTATGTGCGCGTCCTGCTCCATTCGCGCCGGGAACAAACGGGTCTGCTTTGCCCGGTCTCATCGGTGTTGCGCGATGACGAAGATCTGCCGTTTGTTTATTTGTCCAACGCGGACGCCAGTTTCTCCCGGCGACGCATCACGCTGGGCAGCCGTGTGGGGGACAGCTATGAGATCCGCACCGGCCTCGCGCCAGGCGACCAGGTAGTGGTCGAAGGCGGCTTGTTCCTTCAATTCATGCAAGCCCAGTGAACGCCCCCGAACTTCCAGCTCCCGAAGGGCCGCGGCGTTCCACGTCGGTCATTAATCGCATCGTCGCATCGTCACTGCGGCAGCGGTTCCTGGTAATCCTCGCGGTCTGTCTGCTGATCCTGACTGGCAGTTGGTCGCTCAATCGACTGCCGGTGGAGGCTTACCCCGACCTGT
>DATGLT010000025.1:0-35269 GCA_035294005.1 Verrucomicrobiia bacterium | reverse complement strand
TCGGCAATCCGATGATCCATGGATACAAATTGCGAAAGCCCACGAGCTGCGTGGATTCGGTAGGAAGTTCAAACGACGGTAACCGTCCCTTTGAATCATCGTTTGCGTACATGGCTGCAGCCAGCGCAAACTGCCTGTAATTGTTGGTGCAGGTGGTCACGCGCGCTTTAAACTTCCCGTAAGCCATCGCAGGAAAGATCAGCCCGGCCAAAATGCCAATGATGGCGATAACCACTAATACCTCGATCAAGGTGAAAGCTGTTCCCGTTTTCCATTTTTGCTGCACGCCGGTTAGACATCTGCCAGATGCACAGCTCACGGTTTCGCCGAACAGAATTCCTTAACCACTTCATTCGTCACTCCCTAAATTTGAGCTTTTGGAACGAGGCGCTTTTCGCCGGTTGCCGACAGTTCCACGTTTATGTTTCTTTTATGAGCCACGCAATTGCCCTTGCTTAAAAGAGGCATTGAAACCATGGTACCATTCATGAACACCAAACTGAACCAACTTGCAATTATTCACCCGAGGCGTGATTTAAATTGCACCTCGCGGAGCATGATACTCGCATTGGCCCTCATCCTTGCGGGCGCCGTGCCGTCTCGGGCCGCGGATGATGCGGCCGCCCAAAAACTGCTGGCCGAAGCGAAGGCAAAGGAAACGCACGCCCAGCAATTGCGCGCTGCAGCCGCTGCTTCGATGCAAAAGGCTTCTGACGACCAAATGGAGGCCAGCGCCGAGGAGCGCGATGCCCGCATTCTTACCGCGCAGGCTCTTAAAGCAATGGGCTCTGACCCCAACCGCGAAAGGGCTTTTAAAATTAGAATCGAAGCCCGCAAACTCTCCCAGGACGCCCACAACCATCTTATTTTCGCCCGCAACGCCGAACAAAAAGCCGCGCAGCTAAAGCACAATGCCGAAGAGTTGAGAAAGTCCGCCGCCGGGCTGAAAGATCAGCCTTCCGTCGCCGCCACCCTCGAGAATGAGGCCAAAGAAGACGACGCCCAGGCTGAAACGGAATTGCAAACCGCCAATTCCGACAAGTTCTCGGCCCAGGCACAGGAGGAACGAGCTCGAAACGCGTGGGCCCAAGCCGAAAAACTGGATCCCGAGACGGCCAAGCAACTGGCTCCGGCAGCCGCGAAACCTGTGGTGGCACAAGCTCGGCAGGTGAAATAAGCCCCTCGGCAGAGGACCAGTTCTGGAAGTTTGCAAAGTGCTGCCTGCTCAGCGCGCCGGAGGGAACATCCCGCGCAAAGGGCAGGGGCCTCTTCGCTAAACGAAACAGCGTTCGGATCAAACGTGCTTTGCCAATTCGGCCTGGCTTGCGGCAAACACTTCTTTGTGAAGTGAGTTGCCGTTCGCGTCCATCGTCACTACGGCCGGAAAAGTAACGACCTCAAATTCCCAGATGGCTTCCGGGGCGCCGAATTTGTCCATCAGGTAAACATTCGGCACCCGCGTGATGCACTGGGCCAGAACCTGGGCGGCACCGCCGATCGCGTGCAGATAAACGCAACCGTATTGTTTGCACGCTTCGAGCGTTTTCTCACCCATTCCGCCCTTGCCGATAACCCCGCGCAACCCGAGGTCCCGGATGACCTGCCACTGGTAAGGTTCCTCGCGTATCGAGGTGGTCGGCCCGGCCGCGACACATTTCCATTGGCCCTTCTCATCCTTAATGACTACTGGGCCGCAGTGGTAGAGGATTCCTCCCTGCAGGCTCACGCCCGCGGGCAGCTTTCCCCCTTCATGCAGATACTTGTGGACCGCATCGCGCCCGGTAAAAAGAACTCCGGTGATGACGACTTCATCACC
Source organism: Verrucomicrobiia bacterium (assembly GCA_035294005.1). Lineage (GTDB taxonomy): Bacteria > Verrucomicrobiota > Verrucomicrobiia > Limisphaerales > UBA8199 > JANXQE01. The sequence continues at coordinate 33,453 of DATGLT010000025.1, read as the reverse complement.
AACTTTCAGGGACCTGACGGTCGCTTCGGATATGGGTGTCTTTAGTTGAATCATATCGCTCAATAGAGCCACTGTTGAACCGAGCCATCCTTTGAAAGCGTCATACCTTGTCGCCGAAACGCCCAGCACATGTAGCTTACGCTGACAAAATAGGATGCCGGCAGGCGGTTCAAAACGCCTATCTTCGCTCCCAGCAAAGTCGTCTTGCCCCCAAACCCCATGGGTCCAATGCCCAGTCGGTTCGCAGTCTCCACAATATCCTGCTCAAGTTTGGCCAATTCTGGATTTGGGTTGCCGTCATCCAATTTTCGCAACAGTTGTTGTTTGGAATGTTCGTACCCCGTCGCCCTGTCTCCTCCAATGCAAATGCCCAGGATCCCCGGTCCGCAGCCCTTGCCCTGGGCCTGCAACACGGCGTCCAAAATCGCTTTCCGGCACCCGTCCAAATCTCGATTGGCGTTCAGCTTTTCGTTCGGGAGCGAATATTGGGCTCCCACATTTTCGCAACCGCCTCCCTTTAGAATCAGCCGCACATCCACATTGGCGCTCTTGTGCTGGTGAAAATGGATGGTCGGCGAACCCGGCCCAACGTTCGTCCCGTCGTTCTTTCCTGTAATCGGATCGACGGAATTTTGTCTCAGGTAACCTTTCTTTGTCGCCACCTTCACCATTTCGCTCGCTTCTTCCTCGAATCGTGACTGGTCAAATCCCGTCGGGCAGTCGACGTAAAAAATGATGCTGCCGGTGTCCTGGCAAATCGGTTGCGATTTGTTTTTGGCCAGCGCGATATTCTGGTCGATTATCTTCATCGCGCTTTCCGCTATCGTTCCCTTCTTCTCGCGCTCCAGCGATTCGAGAATGGCGCGATGCACGTCGTCGGGGATTTCCGTCGACGTCCGGCGAATCAATTCGAGCAAAGATTCCGACAACAAATTCATGCGGCTTGGAACTTAGTTACTGATGCAGCCTAAGTCAATGTTAAGTCCCCTTTCTAATCACACCTCGTCGAAAACTGCGCGCAGACTCAGGAACAGCGGAGCAACTCCGCGTCGCTGCCGAAGGTACGCGGGCCCTGGTCAGTAGGTGCGGCATTTGGAAAGGATCAGGACGTTTGCGCGCAGGGCTCCCTGGCCGATATTGGCATGGCGATGTTTCTTTTATGAATGTTGAATTCAGGATCGAACAGGATTCGATGGGCGAAATGCAAGTGCCGGCCCTGGCCTATTACGGCGCTCAAACGGCGCGAGCGGTTGAAAACTTTCCAATCAGCGGCCTGCGGTTGCCAAGGCGATTCATCCGCGCACTAGGTCTTGTCAAAAAACATGCCGCCCGGACCAACGAATCCCTGGGTTTGCTCCCGAAGGGCATTGCCGACGCCATCCAAAGCGCGGCCGAAGAGGTGATTTCGGGAAGCCACGACGACCAATTTGTCGTGGATGTTTTTCAGACTGGTTCCGGCACCTCGACCAACATGAACGCCAACGAAGTCATTGCCAACCGTGCCTGCGAGGTTTTAGGGGGCCAGCGAGGCGACCGATCAGTCCATCCCAATGACCACGTCAACCGTGGACAATCCAGCAACGATGTCATCCCCACGACCTTGCATATTGCGGCCCTGGACGGGATCGAACACGACTTGCTGCCGGCCTTGGATGAGTTGCGCCAGGAATTGGAAAACAAAGCATCCGAGTTCCACGATATCCTCAAAATCGGGCGCACGCATCTTCAGGACGCGACACCCATCCGGCTGGGCCAGGAATTCAGCGGTTACGCAGCCCAGGTGCGAGCTGCTATGGACCGTTTGAAAAGGGCGGGCTCAACCCTCACAGAGCTTGCTCTTGGCGGCACGGCCGTCGGCACGGGAGTTAACACGCACGCGGAGTTTGCCCGGCGGACCATTTCCGGCATCCAAACCGAAACCGCCCTACCGTTTCGAGAGGCGGGAAACCACTTTGCCGCCCAGGCTACTATCGATGGATGCGTCGAAACGAGCGGTGCTCTCAAGAGTGTTGCCATTGCTTTGGTAAAGATCGCAAACGACATCCGGTGGTTGGGGTCGGGTCCTCGGTGCGGTTTGGGAGAACTGAAATTGCCCGCAACACAGCCGGGTTCGTCCATCATGCCGGGCAAAGTCAACCCGGTCATGTGTGAAATGGTGATTCAGGTTGGCGCGCAAGTCATGGGCAATGATGCTGTTATCGGATTCAGCGGCGCTTTTGGCTCTTTCGAGTTGAACACGATGCTGCCGGTGACCGCGTATAATCTTCTTCAAGCGATCGATTTGCTATCCCGGGCGGCGTCGGTATTTGCGCGTCGGTGCGTTGCCGGGTTGCAAGCGGATCGGGCGCGGTGCGAATCGAATGTCGAAAAGAGCCTGGCGATGTGCACCGCGCTCGCTCCGGCGATTGGCTATGACAAAGCGGCCCAGATTGCCAAAAGAGCATACGAGACCGGAAAAACCGTCCGCGACGTCGCTGCCGAGTTGTCGGGCCTGGACGCTGCGACTTTGAACCATTTGCTCGACCCGCGGCGCCAAACGGAGCCGGGGAGGGATTAAAGCGCAACAGCGGGCGCGATTGCAGGTACAAGCCGCGGTGTGGTTTGCAATTTTGTCTTTGCAGTTCCGCTGAAATTGAACAAGCGTAACGGTGCCATGGCTATCAAGATCGTTCGATTAGGCAGTTCCAGGCAACCTGGCGAAGGGTTGCGCCTGGGCACGGTTCGACGTCCTCCGCGCGGTGTGCCTAAAAGCAAGTTCGCTTCAGGCAATTGGTATGACGTTTGGTTCCCCAACCTGGCGCCCAGCGTTCCAACCATGAAGCTGGCCCTTGGCGCCAGCACCCCGGCCCAGTGGTCCGCTTTCGTCAGAAAATATCGCGCTGAGATGGCGGCTCCAGGCCCCGCGCACGATATCGAATTGCTTGCCCGCCTCTCCCATCAGACGAACTTCTCGGTCGGTTGCTATTGCGAGGACGAAGCGCATTGCCATCGCTCCATTCTCAAAGGTTTGCTCAAAGACAAGGGAGCCAAACTGGGTTAGAGCAGCCCCGCGGTCAACCCTGACGAAGGAGCGGCGTTCGGACGTAACGGGAACTCCCATTTGTGGGCAATCCTGACTGCCTCACAACAGGACAGCTTGTCTAATTTACGGTCCTGCGGGGTGCAGCGTTTGACCCCATTTTTCAGCCTGGGCCCCGGCCTAAACGGCCGCTTTGATTTCCTCCGGCTTCGAAGCCAGGGTGTCGTGCCACAATTCGAGGGAGGTCTCCAGGCCATTGAGCCATGGCAGAACGCGATACTCTAACGCGTTGGATAACGCGCCCGGTTCATCGGACCAGCAGGCTTCATCGATATCCCTTAAAATAGTCCCCAGTTGTTGAAGCTGCCATTTGCGGAGTTGCGTTAGCGAGGCGCCGTTTGCGGTTGAACCGTATGCGTTTTGTGGCATGAGACTCAGCGTCAGGAGGGGCTGATTGAGCACTCGAGCGAGGCTCCACCAGTGTTCACGGGCCCAGCCGGGCTCATTAATCAAAACCAGCGTGACTGCCGAGAGAACTTGCGTTTTTGCCTCCGCAGTCTGAACCATGGCCGTTTTTATGAGCTGCAAAGGAACCTGAGTTAAGTCCAGGGTTTCCGCCTCGATCCGCTTAAAGCGGCTCTGGGTCGGCAAAGCGGCGCCGAGATTGACTCGACTGCCGTCGACACGGAACGAAAAAAGAATGCGTTGCTGGTCTAATGCGAGGACTTCCAGGTAGGCGCGTATCGCCGCCAGGGAGCGTCTTTGTGCCGGGAGGTCCACCGGCTTGCCATCCAAAAGGACCTTAAGGTCGGCGCCGGTCGAAGCAGTATTTCGTAATTCTTGGTGCATGACGATTTGCGGGTTCCTGCATGTGCAAGAAACGGGCCAAAGGGCTCAGGAATATGTCTTTGGGCGAATTCGACCTCGATAGCAACGGGGTAAATACTCTCTTTTGGCCCTAAAAATGCCCACCTTTCACCTGCCGACCTCTGCGGCGACGGTTCGCCTCGCCGCAGCAATTTTAGCTGGAACTAGACCAGGCTCTTAATCGAGCCACCAATCAGGCTTGCTGAGCCTAGGATGAGCAGGCCTACCAGGACGAGCCAAATTGAGCTAATCCCGATCACGGCGAGCAGTCCCAGGATTGCCACACTTAAACCCAGGAGCATCAATCCGTCCATTCGGCCCGTGAATGAAGACCGTTCCGATTGGCTGCTCAACAAAAACGTGACGCCAAATACGAGGACAGCCACCGAGAGGAGAGTTATGGGCGCAACGTTCATCAGCGCAAGCACCCCCAGGATGATCCCTGCCAGAGCTCCCAGGAACGCAGCGCTCAATCCACCACGGGCCGGGGCCTCCGCCGTGTTTGAGTGCAATTCCTTTGAAAAAACACCCCCTTCGAGAAGAACCGCCGCCCCTGCAATAATCGTGGCGATGGCGGCCATCAGCAGGGAGTTTACTCCGGCCAAGCCCACTATCGACAGAGCGACAATGGCGATTGCAACGATGGCTTCCATCACGGAACTGCTGGCAATCCATTTGAAACTGTTACTGTGGACGTGATGTTCTGAGATCGGTTGTGTTGTAGCATTCATACTTCTACCTACCTTTCTTAATACCGATCCAAACCTACGACCAACGGGGCTTTTTCGCATCCTCGCCGAGGCCGTTTTCGCACGGGTGTCAGCCCACCTTGACTTCCGGTTCCTGTGGCCCGCTTTTTCGGGGAGTGAGCAAATGCGTTCGAATGGGGTGTTCGTCTAGCTGAAAAGACCATCTGGTTCAAGCTAGTGTGCTTCGAGCCGGCAAGACAGTGACGAAAGGCAACGATTTGAGAGCACCGACCGCGGAACAGCCCCCTGACAAATACGCGAAAGGGCTGGCGCTTTCGGTTGTGCTCGTCGTGTTGGCGGTTCTCTATTTTGCCCGAACCATTTTCATACCGCTGGCCTTTTCCATCCTGGTGACTTTCATGCTGGCGCCGCTAGTGATTCGCTTGCGGCATTGGGGATTGGGCCGAATTCCTTCGACGGCGATCGTGGTGCTGGTGTCCTTTGGGATCCTGTCGGTTTTCGGTGGGATAATGGCTTCGCAGTTGGCAGACCTGGCGCACAAACTCCCCGAGTATCAACACAATATTGAGCAGAAAATCGAATCCATCCGTTCTTCCGGCGGCGGTGTTATCAAACGATTCTCCGGCTCCGTTCAAAGGTTTACCGACGCGCTCACGCCGGCTCCGCCGCCGGCCACACACAATCAGCCGCCTGAAGATCGGCCTGTTCCCGTCGAAATCCGGCGCAGCCCGTTTTCCGGAGTTGAATTGATTCAGAAAATTCTCGGTTCGGTTCTGGGCGTGCTGTTGAACACGGGCATTGTCATCGTGTTTGTCATTTTCATGTTGATTCAGTTGGAAGACCTGCGTGATCGCCTCATTCGGCTGGCAGGCTCAAAACGCGTTCACCTGACGACGAACGTATTGGATGATGCGGCGACCAGGGTCAGCCGATACTTGCTCGCGCAATTTCTGGTCAATTTCGTTTATGGATTCGTAACAGGGACCGCGCTGTATTTCATTCATGTGCCCAATCCGCTGCTTTGGGGAATGATGGCTGCCCTGTTCCGGTATGTGCCGTATTTGGGGATTTGGGTTGCCGCAACCTTGCCGGCCGCGGTCGCCCTCGCGGTCCGTCCAGGCTGGATGGATGTGCCGATTGTTTTTGGCGTTTACATGGGAGTGGATCTGTTGATGTACAACCTGGTTGAACCGTTGCTCTATGGCAGTTCTACCGGCCTGTCGCCGCTGGCCGTGCTGGTGGCCGCCGTCTTTTGGACCTGGCTTTGGGGAGCGGCCGGTTTGTTGCTGGCCACGCCACTGACGGTGTGCGTCGTCGTCATTGGGCATCACGTGCCGAACCTCGAGTTTTTGCGCGTCCTCCTTAGCGACGAACCCGTTCTGAAACCAAAAACACGCCTGTACCAGCGGATGCTGGCAATGGATGCGGAGGAGGCCGGGCTGGTGGCCGAGCAATACCTTAAAGACAAAACCCTGGAGCAACTATACGACGACGTCATCGTTCCAGCCCTTACTATGGCCGAGGAGGACAGGCACCGCGGCCGGTTGGATGAAGACAAAGAGCAGTATATTTTTCAAAACACCCGGATCCTGGTGGAAGATGTGGCCGAGCGTTGCGAGGAGTTGCTGGAAAAGCAGGGCGAAGGCAGCGCGCTTGTTCTCTCGAACACCGGCGGGGCGGAAAAGATTGTGCTGCCGAACAATGGTCCCGTTCAGATGGTGTGCATTCCGGCTCGCGATACGGCCGATGAACTCGCCGCCTTTATGTTGAGCCAACTCCTGCAAAAGCGAGGCTTCTCTGTCAAAGCCTTGAACGCGGGACTTTCCCCGGCTGCAGTCATCCAGGAAGTTGAGAGTTCGGGTGCCCCAACAGCATTTGTCACTGCCGTGCCACCGTTTGCGTATATGCACATCCGTTACATCTGCCGCCGGCTGAGGAACCAGTTCAAAGACCTTAAGTTGGTGGCGGTCTTCCTCACGGAATCTCAATCGGGCTATGGGACTCACGGGCCATCGGTTGTCGATTTCACTGTGTCGAGCCTGGCCGAAGCCGTGTCCAAGGCGCCTTCCACGGTTCAAGCCGCAGCGAGTCAACCCGCGATGGGCCCAGAGGCAGAGCCCGAGCCGGAGCACCAGTCCGTTGAGCATTGACGGTAGTGACATTCAAGGGAATGGACGCAAAGCGGGCGCCGTGATATCCGTTTCCACTATCGCATGGACCCGTTCAAGCCGCTTCCAAGGTCATTCTACAAACCGTCGGCCAGGGAAGTGGCTCCCGAATTGCTCGGCCACTGGTTGTTACGCCGGACTGCTCGCGGTCTCATCGGGGGTCCAATTGTTGAGACCGAAGCGTACCTCGTAGGAGACCCCGCGTGCCATGGTGCCCCTGGTCCCACCGCGCGCAACCAGGTGATGTTTGGACCTCCCGGCTACGCCTACGTGTATTTGATCTATGGGTTTCATTTTTGCGTCAACGCAGTCTGCTGCCCACCCGGAACCGCGGAAGCGGTTCTCATTCGTGCCGTCGAGGCCGAGTTCGGATTGGCTGAACTCCAGCGGCACCGCCAGGCCATAGACCAACGATCGCTTACCAACGGACCAGGCAAACTCTGTGAGGCAATGAGAATCGACCGGGGGCTTAACGGAGCGGACCTGTGCGATGCGGATTCCTCGCTTGTGATCGCCCGGAACCCCGGCGTGAGTGCGTTCCGAAGAGCGCGCGGCCCGGTAATCACAACCGCGCGAATTGGAATTACCAAGGGGGCAGATTTGCCTCTGCGCTTTTGTTTGGGTCAAAGCGAGTATGTGTCCCGGCGAATTGCCTCTTCGCGCCCGTCCGCAGGTGAGCTCAAACCGCCCAGGATAACGAACCGCAACTAATCGCCTGCATTTAGAAGTTGATTTAATCCGGTCCTGGTATCACCTATGGCCGATGGGAACACAAATCGAAAAAGGATGGGCCGGAAAGTCCCGTTCGCTTGAGTCGAAGCTCCTTGAATTGCTTGGCAGGCGCGACTACACGCCGCTGGATCCAAAGGAGTTGACCCAGCGGCTGGGCTTGCCTCCCCAAGCCATTCGCGATGTCCAGCGAAGCCTTGCGGCCATGGAACGCGCCGGGTCGGTGGCCCGGCTCAAACATGGCAACCGGTTTGGATTACCACTGCAGGCCGACCTGGTCCCTGGGCGAATTCGCATGAACCGGCAAGGCGTCGGGCTGTTGCAGCCCACCGATCCCAAGTTGCCCGCAATTCGCATTTCCTCTGACGCGACCGCCACCGCGCTCCACGGCGACCGCGTTTTGGTTCGGCGCGACGTGCCCGCAGGCGCGTCTAATCGGGCCGATGCCGCCGCACCGACCGGAAGAGTTGTCCGGGTTTTGGAACGCGGCCGGACCTCGATTGTCGGCACACTGCAACAAGGCCGCCGTTTCTTGTATGTGATCCCGGACGACCCCCGAATTCCTCAGGACATCTACGTTCCGCCGCCGAGGGATACCGGCAGGCCGGCGCATGAGGGCGACAAAGTTGTGGTGGAACTTCGGGAGTGGACGTCTCGGCATAACAATCCGGAAGGCGAGATCATTGAAGTCCTTGGCTCGCCGGATGAGGAAGGCGTGGATCTGTTGTCGGTCATCCGGCAGTACCAGCTTTCGTTGCATTTCCCCAAGCGTGTTTTGCAGGAAACCCGGGCATTTGGGACCGAGGTAGGCGCCGCGGATCTCAAAGGGCGCGTGGATTGCCGGGCCCACGAGGTGGTCACAATTGATCCCGAGGATGCCAAGGATTTTGACGACGCAATCTGCCTGAAGCGGACGGGCGCCGATCAGTGGACGCTGTGGGTTCATATCGCGGACGTTTCGCATTACGTCAAGCCCGGCACGGCGTTGGATGAAGAAGCCGCAAAACGCGGAAATTCCACCTACCTTGTGGATCGCGTGGTGCCGATGCTGCCCGAAGCCCTGAGCAACGAACTCTGCTCGCTCAAACCCCGGGTGGATCGCCTCACCAAATGCGTCGAGTTCCTGCTGGGATCGAACGGGCAGGTGCTCAAGACCCGCTTTTACAGCGCGGTGATTCGGTCCCAGTGCCGTTATCACTACCGCGAAGTGCTGGACATCCTGAAACGCGAACCGCTCGATGACCTCGAGCGCATGCTTCACCAGGCCAATGGCCTGGCCCAAAAAATCCGCCGCGCGAGATTCGAAGCCGGATCGTTGGACCTGGATTTTCCCGAGACAAAAATTCGTCTGGACGAGCGGGGCAGGGTGGCGCGCCTCGAGAAAGTCGAAAACGACATCTCGCACCAACTCATCGAGGAATTCATGCTGATGGCAAATGAAGCCGTCGCATCAAGATTGATGGCGACGCAAAAACGCGCCGTCTACCGCATTCACGAAGCGCCCGACCCAAGACGGTTGCAGGAATTTCGCGAAGAAGTCCTCAGTCATGGCATTCAATGCGGCAACCTGGCGGACCGCCGCGAGGTGCAGCGGTTGTTGGCAAAATTGAACACGCTTCCGATCGGCGCCGCCTTGAAAATCGGTTTCTTGCGTTCGCTCATGCGCGCCCGGTACGCCGTCGAGCCTTTGGGTCACTACGGACTGGCCAAGAAGAAGTACACGCATTTCACTTCACCCATTCGCCGCTACGCCGACCTTCTTGTGCACCGGGCGCTTTTTGCGTCCGACGGCGCGCCCGTAAGCACACGAACCCTCGAGGAAGTGGCTGACCACATCTCGGAAACGGAACGAAATTCAAGCGACGCCGAACGCGACAGCAGGGACGTAAAGCTCTTTGCGTTCCTGACCGCCCAGTTGCAATCACAACCGCTGGCCTACGCGGCCTTGATCACCGATGTCCGCAACTTCGGGTTCTTCGTCGATGTGCCCGGCCTGGCCATGAGCGGTTTGGTGCCGCTTTCAGGGCTGAGCGACGATTTTTACCAATTTAACCCGCTCAGCCGGCAACTCGTCGGGAGGCGAACGCGCAGAGTGTTCAAACTGGGCGACCGGGTCGAAGTGCAGGTTGCAAAAGTCGACCGCTTCAAGCGCCAGGTGGATTTCAAGTTGGTCGAGGCGCCAAAGGCAATTCCAGCGCGCGCCAAAAATACCATGCGGCGGTCGTCCGGTGGGGCTTCCAGCGCTCGCCAAACTCGAGCAACTCCCGGGGATGGGGCAGTTCCTTCCAGCCATAGGTGAGGGCGAAGCCTTTGCGCACCCCATAATCGGTGACGGGAAGCACATCCTGACGGCCGAGCGTGAAAATGAGAAGCATCTCGACGGTCCACGGCCCGACCCCCCTGAGGGAGGTCAGGCGCTCGATAATTTCTTCATTGCTCATTTTGTTAATGGCGCGGGAGGTGGGCACAACGCCGGCCAACGTTTTGGCGGCGATATCTTTGACGGCTGCCGTCTTTGCCCTCGATAACCCTGCGGCCCGCAATTTCTTGTCGGACATGGCCAGGAGTTCTTCCGGTTTCGGGAAACGGCGTCCGGGGAACAACGCCTTAACCCGCCCCAGGATCGTGGCCGCGGCCGTGCCGTTGAGTTGCTGGAATACGACCGAGCGCACCAAGGATTCGTAAGGGCTGCGTCTCCTGCGCGGGACAAGTTTGCATGGCCCAACTTTGCTGATGAGAGTTCCGAGAATCTCATCCGTTTGTGCCAGGTAAGCCAAGGTTTCAGGAGTCATGGGCGCTCAGCGCAAGGTTTTCACAGTGTCAACGCGGTCAATCGGCCAGGCTCGGTCGACTTTTCTAAAGTGGAGTCGTAATTCCTGCACTTCCGGGAGCTTTTCCCCCGGCAACGTTGCCGTGGCGGTCAGGTGCGCTTCAGCGGATTGTCGGTCCGGCGCGACAATTACCGAAACATCGAGGAACCGCACTTTCAAACTGCCCAGGAATGACCGGGCGCCCAGGGCTGCCTGTTGAAGCTCGTCGCGTCCGCTGAACGATTGCGAGGCGCGGCCCGGGAGATCCACATTGATTTGCACGTCGGGAGAGAAAAAGCCGACGAGTTTCTGCGTATTGGCAAGCCTGGCCAGTTGGCCTTCATTCGGCGCAACGGATGCCGCAGCTGCGACTTGCTTCAACTCGTTGCGAATCGCCTGTTCCGGACTCGGGAACAACCAATGCCAGGCCCAAATTCCCGCAGCGGCAATAACGCCCAGAAGGACAAGCCGCACCAGCCACACTCTCATAGCAGGATCCGGCCTACAATCTTGCTTCGATCGGCTATTCCCTGCATGTGCTGGTCGAAATCCATCGAACGATTATCACCCACGACATAATATTCATTGGGGCCGAGCCGCTCCGGGGCGTGCTCCCAATTGCACGGCTTTTTGACGTAGGGTTCGTCGAGGGTTTCACCGTTGATTTCAATGTGTCCCTTATGAAACGCGATTTGCTCGCCGGGCAAAGCCACAATTCGTTTGCACAGCATCACGCTCCGGCCCGCGTACCGAATTGCCACTACGTCGCCGCGTTGCGGCGGCTTGGCCACGTAAGCCAGGCAATTGACGAAGTTGATCCCGTCTTCCTTATAAGTCGGCAGCATGCTGACTCCTTCCACGCGGATCGGGAGCAAAACATAAGTCCGGATGACCACGATGATCACGATCCAGATGACCACGCGCAGCAGCGTGCGGAGCGGATTGCGCCCGATCAGAACTCGCTGGATCAGCCCGGGTTTGCGGCTCTCCTCAACGTTGGTCGACATATCGTCTGGCCTGTGGTAAATGCTGGGTAGAAATTAGTTTCGGCTCTGATGAAAATCCAGCCAAAGAAACATCACCCGCGTTCAAGGCAACCCAGGCTTAACAACCTGGCGCGCGCGCAAAGCGGACCCATGCACCGGGCCGGCGCGGCCAGTGCGCTTTTTTAACTGGAATATGCCTGTTCACCTGCCCGCTCTCACTCGCCGGGGGTTCATCCGCCGAAGCCTCTGGATTGCCGGCGGCGTGGCTTTTGGAGCCGAATTGCTTCATGCCGGCGCGCTCGGCGAAACCAGCTCGTGGGCCCTGTTGTCCGACACGCATTTGGCGGCCAACGCTTCCCTTACCGCCCGTGGCATCAATATGACAGCCAACTTCAAGCAAGCGTCGGCTGAGGTGGTTGGATTGCCAGGGCTCCCAGCGGGTGTGCTGATTACCGGGGACTGCGCCTATAACACTGGCGAGTTGGCGGATTATGCGCACGTTGCCGACCTGCTTCAGCCCATGCGCAGGGCGGGTTTGCCGATTCATCTCGCTCTCGGAAACCACGACAATCGCGATCGCTTTTGGGAATCCTTCAAGGACGAGCGGGCCGCGTCGCGTCCGCTGGCCGATAGACAAGTCGCCCTGATACGCACGCCGCGTTTCAACTGGTTCATCCTGGATTCACTCGAAGCTACTCTTTCCAGCCCGGGCTTGCTTGGACCTGAGCAATTGACCTGGCTCACGAAAGCTTTGGATGAGAATTCGTCAATGCCCGCCCTGGTGGTAATTCACCACAACCCGGGATTGAATGGAGGCAATTTGGGTTTGAAAGATACCCTGCCGTTGTTCGAGGTGATCCGGCCGCGGAAGCAGGTGAAAGCTTACATTTACGGCCACACACACGCCTGGAAGACAGAAACCGACGTCAGCGGCATTCACCTGGTTAACCTTCCTCCAGTGTCCTATGTCTTTCGAGAGGGCTTACCCTCCGGCTGGGTCCTGGCCACTATTGGCGATTCAGGCATGCAGCTGGAGTTGCGCTGCATCGATCACACCCGCAAAGATCACGGACAAAAAGTCGAGCTTCCGTGGCGGACTTGACTGGGAACGGGCGAAAGGAAAAAGCAGCCCTTGAGGGCGGGGTGGGGAGCGGCAGCTGTCGGTAGCAGGGGTAGTGGGGCCGGCCAACGAAAGATCAATGCTTTTTCGCGCTTCGGCGCTCAACGACTCGCGGTGATCAGCCGGAAATTGGTCGATTCGGATTTCATTTTGATGCGCATCGGATCGAGCAGCTTGCGTCCTTCGAAATTACCGGTCGATTCGCTGTGCAGCCAAATGCCCTCGGCCATCCGCACGCGGGTCATGCTGTAGGCCAGCTTGTGCAGGCACCCGACAATTCCGCCGAGAAAATCCACTTCTGCTCCGAGTTGGATATCCGCCCGCGCAATCTCGTATTCGTCGGCGTCAATCCACAAAGTCCCGGAAATGTGGTTCAGGAGTCGATCCATGACCCGATGCTCCGATGGTGGCGGGTTTTTCGGGTCGAACGCGATTACATACGTTGCGCGCCCGTTTACCTGAGACACTTTGAGCAGGTTGTACTCGAAGCGCGCCGCCAATTCCGCGGTCAGGAAATTCTCACGGTTATCTCCACCGGCGGCAGGTTGGCCGAAGAACTGGTGAACGTTGGACTGGGTCTCAGCTTGAAACCTGCGATCGGCTTCCGCGGGCGCCCGGCCATTCACCTCCAGCAGCTTGACGTATGTCGTCCCCGAGCGGAAATACACCTGGAATACGCGCTCTTTGCGTTGCTTGACGCGGCCCTTGCTATCGAGTTCTTCGGTGATGTTGACTTTCTTGTACGTATACCCCGGCCACGACGCGTTGAGCCGGGCGTTGGAAGCTCGTTCGACGGCTTTTTGAATAATGGCGTCGGCCGACGGAGTTGGGCCGGTTTGGGTACTCGAGCGCGCACTCAGCAGCCCCAACCCCAGGCATGCGACGATTCCCCCCAATTTCCACTGCGACACGATCATGCAGTCTATAAGCTAAAGGCGCATCTTCCGGTAGCAAGTTTATTCGGGATTTGTAACAATCGAGCATGCGCCGATCGCACCGCCTTGTCTTCTTTCTGATCGCAGTCTTAGCTCTCGCGACCTTCATTTTTGGGGTGCTCGCGCTCGTCGGTCCTCGCAAATAAAGTTCAGAGCGAGGCGCAACTGGACCGGGGTGCGCCGATTTGCAAGGCTAGCGCGTCTTCAGCGCCCGAGCCGTTGCATCAAACTAAAGGCCGGCTTCGATGCCGACGGCTTCCTCAAGTCGTCGGATTCCTTTTTGTTCCACCAACTCCAATAGGCCGGCTCCGATCTCTCTGGCCACGCCGGGGCCTTCGTAGACCAGTCCTGTGTACACTTGAATAAGCGAGGCCCCCGCTGCGATCTTTTCCCAGGCATCGGCCGCCGTAAAGATTCCGCCGACACCAATGATCGGCAACTGGCCGCGGGTCTGTCGAAACATGTGTCGAATCACCTCCGTGCTGCGTTGCCTGAGGGGCCGCCCGCTGAGGCCTCCAGACTCGGCGTATACTTTTTGCACCGTGGACAAGTTGGTCTCGGGTCTGCCGACGGTTGTGTTTGTTGCAACGATTCCGTCCAGGTGCCTTTCCTGCGCCAACTGAAGGATTTCGTCCAATGCCTCGAATGACAGGTCGGGAGCAACTTTGACCAGGACTGCCTTTCGGTTTGTTTGAGGCACGGTGCCGCCAGTGTCCTTGGACTGGACCTCGGCTTTTGAACGGGCTTCAAGGACCGCATCCAAAATCCCATTCAACGCCTCTTTGTCCTGGAGTTTGCGCAGGTTAGGTGTGTTTGGAGAGCTGACATTGATGACAAAGAAATCGATGTGGGGCAGAAGCACGCGCAACGACCGCGCATAATCTTCGGGCGCTTCCTCGAGCGGTACGATCTTCGATTTGCCGACGTTCATGCCCACCGGGTGTGATGGCCAGTGACCCAGCCGGCGCCAGCGCGCGAGGGTTTCAGCGACCCTCTCCGCGCCGGGATTGTTGAAGCCCATCCGGTTTACGATGGCTCCTTCCGGTATAGCACGGAATACGCGGGGCAGGGGGTTGCCCGGCTGCGGGTGCCATGTGACCGCACCCAGTTCAGTAAAGCCGAACCCGAGTGACTCCCATGCGGGAAGCGCTTCGGCGCTTTTATCCATGCCGGCGGCCAAACCGATCGGGTTGGGGAAAGTCATCCCGGCGAAGCGAACGGGTAAGCTGGGTGCTCCGTACCAGGATTGGAGCGCATCACGAGCCCACTCTCTTCTGCTCGCCCAGGACAGCGCCCGCATGGTGCGGTTGTGAATCGTCTCGGCGTCCTGAGCAAAGAGGGCCGGTCGAAGCAGGTTGCGGTACAACCAACTCATGCGTGCGAGTTGGACATGCGCTCTGCACCTCGGCTGCTAATCGGTTGAGGCAGGGCCGGCCACGGCTGCTTCAGGCAGCGGGATTTGTGTATCGAGGGCAACACGGGCCGCTCTACCTGGCTTCTTTGGCGACCATGGGAGCGGCGTACTTGAGCGCCTGTTCATCGTGGGAAGGGTAAGCTTTTCCGTTGACCGCGCCGTTGACCTTGTTGGTGGCCGCTTCGAGGATCTTTCGATAGCTGGCCAGGGCGAGCAAAGGCCAACTATTCCGATACATGTCGTATTTTAGATAGAAGACTTTGGGAAACCCTGTGCCGGTCGTTTCATGTTCAGTCCAGGATCCATCCGGGTTTTGCTTTTCGATCAGGTATTGGATGCCTCTCTGAATGCTGGGGCGCGACGGATCATCAAACGCGCAAAGGCCCATTATTGCCCAGGCCGTTTGTGAAGCGGTGCTGGGACCCTGACCCTTGAAAACCGGGTCGTCGTACGTGTTGCACCGCTCGCCCCAGCCGCCGTCTTCGTGTTGAACGCTCTCGAGCCAATCGCGGGCTTTAATCAGCCACGGTTGGGTCATATCGAGATGTAACGCGCGCAGGCCGCGTAAGACCTGCCACGTCCCGTAAATGTAATTCACGCCCCAGCGGCCGTACCAGGAACCGTCTTCCTCCTGGCGCTCCTGCACATAGCGGAGCGCCTTTTGTACCTGGGGATGCTGCACACTGTAACCTTCGTACCCGAGCAGCTCCAAAATTCTGGCTGTGATATCGGCGCACTCGGGATCGAGCATCGCGTTATGATCCGCGAAGGGCACTTTTTCGAGCACGCCCTTGGTGCAATCCTTGTCAAAAGCGGCCCAACCGCCATCCCGGCATTGGAAGGTCATCATCCACTTGAGGCCGCGTTGAAAACATTCGTCCCGTTTCCGTGGGTTGTCGGTCGGCACTTTCCTCAACGCCAGCAACACCATCGCGGTGTCGTCCACGTCCGGGTTCCATTTGTTTTCAAACTCGAAAACCCAGCCGCTGGGCTCGACCTTGGCAGGGTTCTTGTACTGCCAGTCTCCCCGGAACCGAATCTCCTTTGCCATGAGCCATTCGGTGGCGCGTTTGAGGACCGGGTCATCGCTCGACACGCCGGATTCGTGAAGGCAGATGGCAACAATGGCGGTGTCCCACACCGGCGAAAAGCACGGCTCGATCCGAACGCTGTCCTTGGTTTCGTGTTCGAGTTCTCGCAACTTTTTCTCCGCGCGAACGACCTGCGGATGGTTATCCGGGTATCCCAACGCTTTGAGCGCGATCAGCGAATTGAGCATCGCGGGGAAAATCGCGGCAAGGCCGTCGGTTCCCTCGAATCGTTCAAGCATCCACTGCTCGGCTTTCTTGAGGGCGCGCTTGCGAAAAGGATGGATATTGTTCTCGGCAAACCATTCGGCAAATTTATGCAGTCGATCCAGCCACAGAAAGAAATTGCGCCAGGTAATGCGCTCGGGGTCAGGGGCCAAGGCCAGGTCGCGCTGATGAATGCCCTCGGGGTAAAGCTCGTTCAGGTTGATCTGCAGCGTCCGGGTGGGCTTGAAGTGATTGATGATCGCCAGCGGCACCAGCATCGACCGGCTCCAGGAACTCATCTCGTTGAAGTTCACGTAGAACCATTCTCCAATGAGGATCACCTCGCACGGGATCGTCGGCACATAATCCCACGGGAATAAACCAAGCAACGCCAGGTACAGCTTGGAAAAGGTGTTCATCCGCGGAACGCCGCCCAGGTTTAGCGCCACTTCCCGGGCGCGGAGCATCCGAGGGTCGGTGACAGGAACACCGGCCAGCTTCAAGGCGAGGTAGCACTTGACCGTTGCGTTGACCTCCGCCGGGCCGCCGTAATAGATGTTCCACCCGCCGTCCAGCAGTTGCATCGAAAAGATGTGATTGACCGCTTTTCGTTGCCAGCCGGGGTCCACCTTCCCGTTCCAATGATGATACGCAATCTTGTCGGCTACCAGCGTGGCGTCGACCATGAGTTCGCCAACCCAGTAGCCCTCCGGCCGCTGCTCACTGAACAAAAAGGATTGGGACCGCTTGATGGCGGTGTCCAGCAGACTCTGGGAAGGAGCGGGTGGGACGGTTCGACGTGGCGTGTCCCCTAAAGCGCTCCCACGCGGTGATGTGAGATCCACAAGTGCTAATTTGGGAGTCAAAAGCGGCACTGTAAAGCGATTATTCACCTGCTTTGCTCCTTGAACTTTAAGGCTTCGGCTTTACCTTCTGCACCCCATGCTTGTTGAATTCACCAAGATGAACGGCGCGGGAAACGATTTCGTGCTTGTCGATGACCGGGCGCGACGATTCGATTTTCGCCGCGAGCATGTTGTTCGGATTTGTGACCGCCACCGCGGCGTCGGGGCCGACGGCTTGATTGTCCTGGTGCCCTCGACGTCGTCAAAAGCGGATTGGGCATGGCAGTTTTTTAACAGCGATGGCAGCACCGGCGAGATGTGCGGCAACGGGGCCCGGTGTTTTGCGAGGTTTGTCCAGAAGCTGACCGGCCTTGACCGGGACCTGAGTTTTGAAACCATTGCCGGGATCATTACGGCTCGCTTCCGAGGCGAACTTGTCACCGTCAATCTTACGGCGCCTGAGGACCTGAAGTTAAATCAGAAACTGCCCCTGCGCGACGGGCCACAACTGTTGCATTCCGTGAACACGGGGGTTCCTCACGCTGTGTTGTTTGTGCCGGATGCCGACAAGGCCATGGTGGCGCAGCTTGGACCCGAGATTCGGCGCCATTCTCATTTTGCGCCCAAGGGCACAAACGTTAATTTCGTCCAGGTTCTTGGTACGAATCATATTCGCGTCCGAACCTTCGAACGCGGCGTTGAAGGCGAGACTCTGGCCTGCGGCACAGGAGTAACTGCCTCGGCTTTGATATCCGCCAAAGTGCACCATTTCAAACCACCGGTTCGGGTGCAGGTGCAAGGCGGCGACCAACTCGAAGTCAATTTCCGCGAGGCCGGCGAGGGCTTTCAGGACGTTCAATTAACCGGGCCCGCCGACTTCGTTTTTAATGGCAAAATCAAGATTTGAACTCTAAATAGGCGAGTTCGGGCCGGTCGCGATCTTTCTGGCCAATCGCGCCACCGTTCGGCACTTTTCCACAGGGCACCATGTTTACTGGAACTTACACGGCAATCGTCACTCCCTTCGCTAACGGCAAAGTCGATGAAGTCCGCCTCAAGAACCTTATCGAGCGGCAAATTCGTGGCGGCGTCGACGGGATTGTTCCTGTGGGCACGACGGGCGAATCGCCGACGGTCTCCTACGAGGAACATATTCAGATCATCACATCCTCGGTCGAGTTCGCCAAACGCCGCGTCAAAGTCATTGCGGGCACCGGCGCCAATTCGACACATGAGGCAGTCTACTTGACCCAGGAGGCTGAAAAGGCCGGAGCGGACGCCTCGCTCCAGGTTGCGCCTTACTACAACAAACCCACCCAGGAGGGTTTGTTTCAACACTTCCGGGAGATCGCGCGCGAGACTCGGCTGCCGATCCTGCTCTACAGCATTCCGGGCCGCTGCGGGATTGAAATCGGGGTCGACACGGTGAAGCGCCTGGCCAAAGAGTGTCCCAATGTTGTCGGGATCAAGGAAGCGGGCGGCAACCCGGACCGGGTCAGCCAGTTGCGGGCCGCTCTGGGACCGCGTTTCGCAATCCTCAGCGGTGATGACAGCCTGACGCTCTCGTTCATGGCTGTCGGAGCCAATGGTGTGGTCAGCGTTGCCTCCAATATTCTGCCCCAACAAATCAGCCGCATGGTTCGATTGTTTGCGGCCGGAAACGCCAAAGCCGCGTTGAAAATTCACCAACGCTATTTTCCCCTGTTCAAGGACCTGTTCATCGAGGCAAACCCGATTCCAATCAAGGCTGCCATGGCCATGCTGGGACAAGTGCAGGAGGAATACCGGCTTCCAATGGTTCCCCTGGGCGACGGCAACCGGCGGGTGCTCGCCGCGACGCTAAAGAGTTGCGGGCTTTTGAAGTAAGGACAGTGGTTCGATGCGCCCCGGTTCTGGGTCGGGCGCTTGGGCACCGAGTTATGACTAAAGTTACCATTATTGGTTCGAAGGGCAGGATGGGGAAGGCACTTGTCGCCTGTATCGGGCAGCATCCCGGTCTGCAGTTGGCAGGGCAGGTTGACCAGGGCGAGGAGTTGTCCGCCAGCATTATCAAGGCTGACGTGGTCATTGATTTCAGCTCCCACACCGCCACGCCCGAAATCGCGGCGCTGTGCGGACGCCACGGCAAGCCTGCCGTAATAGGCACCACCGGGCACTCGAATGAAGACCGATCGCGCATTACGGCAGTCGCGTCGCAGATCCCAATGGTGCTCAGCTCCAATTTCTCGACCGGCGTGAACACGTTGTTCTGGTTAGCGGGCAAAGCGGCCGAAATCCTGGGGCCGTCCTTTGATCTCGAAATCCTCGAGATGCATCACCGTCACAAGCGGGATGCGCCGAGCGGCACTGCGCGGACACTCGCGGAAATCCTTGCCCGGGTTCGGAATCAGCAATTGGAACAGGTGGTTCGCCATGGTCGCGAGGGAATTGTTGGGGAGCGCACGAGCGCCGAGATTGGCATGCACTCCATCCGGGGGGGAGATGTGGTGGGAGATCACACCGTCATTTTTGCGGGCGCGGGTGAACGAGTCGAATTGACTCACAAAGCGTCGAGCCGGGAGACATTTGCCAATGGCGCTCTTCGTGCCGCAGAATGGGTTGCGAGACAAAAGCCCGGCCTGTACGACATGCAGGACGTCCTGGGGCTCAAATGACGCTTGAGTAATTTCCGCGCGAGCGCCTTTGTCGCTCTGGGCTCCAACCTGGGCGATTCTCGATCCATCCTCATGAGAGCGATGGCTCAGCTGGAAACGCTTTCGGGCGCGCCGCTTGTAAAATCATCGCTCTGGCAGACCGCCCCAATCGATTGCCCGCCCGGTTCGCCTCCATTCGTTAATGCGGTTGTCGCGATAACACCGCGACGGGGCGAAACCCCTGAATCGTTGCTTGAGCAGCTTCAAGATCTTGAGCGTAAGTTTGGCCGCCAACGCAAAGGCGTTCAGAATGAGCCACGGCCATTGGATTTGGACCTGATTTTTTTTGGCGATGAGTTAAGAGGGACCGCGACGTTGATCCTGCCTCATCCAAGAGCGCACCAGCGCGCGTTCGTTCTGCGGCCCTTGAGCGAGATTGCACCTTCCCTGGTGTTGCCCGGGCAGGATCTTACGGTGCGGCAGTTGTTGGAGCGGTTGCCCGAAGACCCAACGATGCGGCGCCTGCTTTAGGCTCGCGGACGAACACCGCCAAGCGGTGACTGGAACTTAACTAGGCCGCGACAGCATCCCTCTGGGCGGGCGTGGCTTCGCGCTTGACCGGTGGATGGAAAAAGAGAACCAGGCATGCGGCGGCAAGAATTGCGGCGAACATCGGGACCATGAAGAGGGTGCGGAAGTCCGTTACACCATCGCGGGTGAATACTTGTTGCATGAGGTAGGGACAAACCGAGTTGGCCACCAGGGCGCCGATTCCGAGCACCATCACGTTGAAAAGTCCCTGCGCGCTGGCGCGCACGTCCTTGGGGAAGTATTCATCGGCAAAAATATAGACAGTGGCAAAAAAGAAGGCGTAGCAGATCCCATGAATTAATTGGATCACGATGACCGGCAGGGCGTGCGGGAAGAATGCGTAAATGGCGAATCGGGCCGCGTGGCCCAGAATTCCGATGGTCATGGTGGTTCGCCAGCCCAGTCGTTTCAACGTGGCGCCCAGGATAAACATGGTCAGCATCTCGGCAATTTGGCCCAGGCTCATTACCGGCATGATCCATTTGCCGGCAATCCTCACGCCGTGCGCCTCTGGCTTGGCTCCGAGAAAGCTGCCGGTCCAATTGAAATAGCTATAGAGAACGAAAGCGTCGATGAACGTGACCAGCCAAAGCACCAATACGAACGGCTGGCGCAGCAGTTTGACCGCTTCCAGCCAGGCGAACCGATCGGCGCCTTTCTCGACTTTTTTAGGCGGCGTGTGCGGCAGCGTCAGGCTGTAGGCCGCCAGAATCAGAGATGCGATTCCGGCCACAATATACGTCCAGCGGGTTCTGCGCAGCAGTGCTTCACCGGTTAACCCTGAACCCAGCACTGTTCCGATCCACTCAAGGGGCCCGGCCGGATGGCTTGCATTGACTTTGTCCCAATCCACCAGGATGAACGTGAATGGCCACGCCGCGAGAATCCACCCAATCGTGCCGCCCACGCGGATCAACCCGAACTCCTTTTGCGGGTCTTTGATGTTTGCGAAAGCGATCGAATTGGCGATTGAATTGGTTGGAACGTAGAGCAGGCAATGAACCAGCATTAGGCCAAAGAACGGCCAGAACTTTGTCGTAAAGGCCAGCGACAGGATAGCCACTCCGCCCACCAGGTGGCTGAAGCTAAGGTAACGTTCCGCCGAAAAATGCCGGTCCGCGAACTGGTTGCTGAAGAACATGCCGACCACGGCGGCCACGGGAAACGCATTGAGAATTAATGCCTGTTCGGAGAAAAGGAACCAGAGTCCGTGCGGAACGATACCCACCAGCTCTTTTGGCGGAGTCGAAGCCGAGAAGCCAAGGCTTGGCAAATACCCGTAAATCAAAGGCAACCAACAACCCCAGATGAAAAACTCCAGGATCATCATCAGGAAAAGACGAAAGCGAATGGAAGCATTCATAGGCTGCTTGACTCAAGGTAGGGCAGGGGACGTGCCGAAGGCAAGGTATTGATAGCAGGTTATCGAAAATTGGTGTTGAGGTTTTGGGCGGCGCCGTACCCAGTTCACATTTGCTGGCACCCGTCCGGTTGCGACCTGATTTTTTTGGGCATTACCGGGCGTCTCCGCTGCGCTGCGACGGCCGGCTACCTGCTTTGAACCCTTCGGGTTCATTTTCGGATGCGTCTCCAGATCGATTTGTCCCTCCTCGCCGGATCCCGAACCCGCAGGGTTCGCAGCGAGTAGCCGTGGGTCTGGCGACCTGGTCGCCAGACCCACGGAACCTCCCCAAACATTATTGCATCCCGCCAGGGATGCCAGCATGCACGGCAAAATCCCGGTTGCGGGTGATGATTGAAATTCTTCTTCGAGAAGCTTCGGTGGCGTTTCCGGCCGAGGTTCTGAGCGTGATAAGACAAATCATTTCGCCTTGAAATCTGCGCAACCGAGGGGGCATGCTGACGGCAACTGGAACTGGGAATGAACGCTTCTGTGAAGACAGGACCGGGAGGCTTTCCAACTTCGATCAACGAACTGGCCCCACATCCCGCGCCCGGTGGGTGGCCCTTGCCCCTCAAAAGATGCAAAAGAAGAAGCTGAAACTTCACGGGTCGACAATAGACGACTGGCGGCTTAAAGTTCGCTGCAAAGGACTGTAATGAGCATGCTAAACACTTGCTGCCCAATCTGCGGTTACCGCTTTGACGGGGCCCTGATTTCACCGTGTCTCGGAATAGTCAGAAAAGCGGTGAAGTGTTCCGGCTGCGGCGCGGACGTCATTCTGTCGCGGCGTGCATGGCGGATGACTATTGGCGGGTTGATGTTCGCCATTACCTTATTGGCCGTGAGTGACATCATTAGTTCCAAGAATTCGAGAGGACCAGAGGAGCTATACTGTCTGGCATTTGCTGTACTCGCGTTCTGCGTTAGCGTTGTGGGTTTTCTTTCCCTTCATTTTGAAAAGGTGCGGCCAGCGGACCAGCACCCGCAACCAGCTCCGCAATGACGTCTTGTTTCATGCTGAACGGCTCTCGCGCGGAGTGGCTGAGGTGCGTTCGATGAAGACCGTCAATCGAGCGAAAGTTGGTCGTAGCCGATTAGCCTTCAGCACAGTCGAATTGCTTATGGCAGGCGGTCTCCTGTTCTTTGTTGGGTCTGGCTGTATGGCCGCACCGACTGATGATTTATACACAGTCCAAGGGGTTGCGACTTACGATACATTGGGGCATGGCGCCCATCTCGCGTCCAGTTTCACGCTTGCGGTCAGCAACCGATGGTGGGCCTTGGAAACAATCGCGATCCCGCCATCCGAGCCAAAGAACATGGGGACTCAGGTATGTGACGGGATTACATATGCGAAATTCTGGTCGCTGCCCACAACCCCGCGTCGCTCCGAGAATGAGAGCATCGTGGTGATGGACCACACCGGAATGCCGGACGCGCATGACCCGGTTGCTCCTGTGATCTGGGTTGCCTACGCGGGACAGTTCTACTTTCCGCCTGGTACTAATGGGCTGTTGCGCCCGTTCTGGCAACCGTCGCGGATGGTGCAGACAAACGCGTTTGTTGCCGCGACTTGGAACCTGCTTGCGCCGGGGAGTCCGAACCCGCGCTCCGTTGAATTCTATTATGATTCCGCGGCATGGGATCGGGCTTTTCAGGGAATTCCGCCGGTCAACTCCGCAGCGTCTGATCTCGGTGGATTGCCGCACGCAGCCACGTTCCAAACTTTCGGTAGAACTAACGTTGATGGCCGGACCTTTCCCCTTGAATGTGTCTTGGAACTGGGTTTGAGCCCAAGTATTAAGGTCGAAATAACGAAGGTCGTGGTGCGCCCTCGGTTGGAGCAGAGACTCTTTGACACCGTCTGCCCTGGCATTTCGGTCGTTAAGGATCTACGCAAAGGGGGCGAGCGTTCGCATTCTCGTGGGCGTCGTGTTTCGAATGCTTCGGCGTCGAGGCTGTTAAATGAAGGCAAAGATGAATTCGGTCATTAAAGAGTGTAGTGTTGGCTTGCCATCCTTTTGATGCGCCCGACAATGCCATGCACATGGACTCCTCAATGACGTTAAGATTTCAAATCGCGGATCGCCGGATCGGTGCCAGTAATGGCGATCGTTCGACAAATTAGCCCGGTATGTCCTCGGATCTTCCAGAATCAGATTGGCGTTGCTTCAAGGAAGTTCACTCGAAGGCTTTGGAGCGGTACTGCTGCCGCATTCTTGAAGAAGTAGCGGTTGCGACTCGAGGCAGCGAGGGCACTGCACACGAGCGCTATTTGAAGATTTTCAGTTTGATAAACGAGCACAACGAGCAGATGGCAAAAGCGTTCGATGATTTTCGTCGCTCCACCGCCGTCATGCAGTTGGCGATTATGCGAAGGATGGAACTGCTCACCGCATCAGAATTAGGTCAGTTTTCTGAGCAGACGCGGATTCGTGTTGAGGATATTGCATCGTTGTGAAGTCGAACGATTTTCTGGAGAGGAACTGCCTGTCGCTT
Organism: Verrucomicrobiia bacterium; assembly: GCA_035294005.1. Classification (GTDB taxonomy): domain Bacteria; phylum Verrucomicrobiota; class Verrucomicrobiia; order Limisphaerales; family UBA8199; genus JANXQE01. The sequence goes on along the minus strand of DATGLT010000025.1, from coordinate 9,427 downwards.
CTCGTCCTGGCTCCCTTTTTCCGAGGCCGTCGTTCAGGAAACTGTTAATCATCATGCTCCGCTCACGTGGCAAGCTTATCTGGTTTTTTTCTGGCGGGGTGGCCGTAGCCGTTGCGGCTTCGTGCATTCTCGTCAGGCGTCCGGCTGTCGCTTTGAACGTCATTTCCGTGCAGCGCGTTCCGGGTTCTCCGACCGCACGTTGTGAGATTAGCAATCGCGGCGACAAGCCTATCGAGTTGGCCATACATTCGATTGATCGGACGCCGTTTTACGATAGCTTGGAAAGACCGTTTTTGTCCTGGCGCGGGGTATGGTACTTCGGCGTGCGAAAGGCATTTGCGTGGCGCCCAACCATAGGGAGTATCGAGTGTGGTATCGACGCGAAAGCGAGGAGTCTTGGGCCCGGTGAGACTCTTCCATTCACTGCTACGATCTTCAATTCCAGTCAACCGGTCCGGCTTGCTGTGCGTTATCGGTTAGATGGAGCAGATTTCACCGCATCCTCAAAGACCATAAATCCATGATGCTTAGAAATCCAACCGAAACGGCCCCCGCGATTACGATACAGCGCCACAGCGACGATCAGAACAAATTTGCTCTGGATCTTTCACCCAGTTCGTTATCGTAAAGTCCAATGAGCGCCCAAACAGAGCTCAGTTCCCGATAGCTGCAGAATAGACCGAGGTCGCACTGGTTCCTTGGGATTTGGTTGGGCGGCCCCGCTTCAGCCGGGGCCGCAATAGTGCACAATAGTGGCTCGACTTTGGAACCTGGGGGCGCGATGTTCTACGCCGGGATTGCATGAACTGGCCTTCCATCGTTCTGGCTTCGGCCTCGCCGCGCCGCGCGGAATTGTTGAGGCAACTTGGGGTCCAGTTCAAGGTGGCCGTCAGCAACATTCCCGAAGTCCATCACGAGGAGCTTACGGCATTGGAAGTGGTTCAGATTAACGCCTACCGCAAGGCCCGTTCCGTTGCCAAGAAGTTCCCGGATTCGCTTGTGCTCGGCGCCGACACCCTGGTTTATCTTGATACGCGTTTGTTTGGAAAACCGGCAACTCTCGAAGATGCCTATCAAATGCTCGAACAACTCCAAGGCCGGACCCATTACGTCGTGACCGCGCTGTGCCTGCTGCATCTGCGCGAGCACCGCCAGAGAGTGACCGCCGAGCGCACCTCGGTGACCTTTCGGACCTTGGACAGTTCGGCGATCCGCCGCTACCTCAACCACGTCAATCCACTGGACAAAGCCGGTGGATACGCCATCCAGGAACACGGCGACTTGATCGTTGAAGATCTCTCAGGCTCTTACAGCAACGTCGTTGGGCTGCCTTTGGAGCGGTTGACAGCCGAGTTGAATGCCTGGACCGACCAGGCGGAAGGCAAAACCACCCCTCCGTTGTCCTCCTAAACATCCCGAAGGGATTGCGGCCTCGACACGGCCAAAAAAAGCCGCTGTCGGCGACTCCAACGGGATCGATTTAAAGTTGAGAGACGCCGATTTCCCGCCTGTCAGACAAACAAGGACAAAACAATCGGACCCCGTAGGATAGGACTGTTTTTGGGTTTCGTGAAGACTGCTCCCCGTGAAGCGGCCACCGGATTGGTGGTGGTCGTTTCCACGAGTTGTAAACGCGAAAACGCATAAACCTATTAATCCTATTCTCCCGCCACACTCAGCCGATCCCTGGATGATTTTTCACGGGGGTTTTTATTACTACTCGGAGAGCCGCAATGATCAGCGGATCTTCATCCGGCGCTCGCGCACGATCGCGGGCATCGGGGCAGACCCGGGCGTTTGTGTCTGGTCCGCTCCGCCCACCGGCCGCAACAGCGCCCATGTCTGGGCGCCTGAACTGCACCTGATCGACGGCAAGTGGTTCATTTATTACGCGGCCGACGACGGGGACAATGAGAATCACCGGATGTGGGTTTTGGAATCGGAAGGCTCGGATCCACGCGGCCGCTACCGTTGCCGGGGGCAGTTGGACACCGGGGGCTGGGCTATCGACGGCACCATCCTGACCATCAACGACGGCCGCCGATACTTCTTCTGGTCGGGCTGGCCCGGCAAAGGCAACGGCCAGCAAAATCTCTATGCCGCGCCAATGAAGGATGCCGCAACCATCTGTGGTCCCAGAGTCCTGATCGCGTCCCCCGACCAGCCCTGGGAAAGAGTCGCAATGCCAATCTGCGAAGGGCCCCAGGTCCTCAAACGCAATGGCGACATTTTCATCGTCTATTCGGCCAGCGGCAGCTGGACCACCGATTACTGCCTCGGAATGCTCCACAACAAAACGCAAAACGTTTTGGATCCGAACGCCTGGGTGAAGCACGGCCCGGTCTTTAAGAAAACGGACCAGGTTTGGGGCGTTGGCCATTGCTCTTTCGTAAAGTCGCTCTGCCAAACGGAGGACTGGATTGTGTACCATTCGAAATCCAGCCGCTCTCCGGGCTGGGAGGATCGCGACGTCCACGCCAAACGGTTTCACTGGGCCAGCGACGGTTTCCCCGATTTCGGATCGCCGGTTCCCCGAACCAATCGCCCTGTCCGGCCTGTCGCGGTGCCTGAATTCGCGGCGCTCGTGCCTGCCTGAACCTTGCTTACTCAAACCACCTGTCACATGCCCGTTCGAACCACTGAATCCTCTCCCAAGGCTTCATTTGCCGCGCTGCTCACTGCTTCGTTTTTCGTCTGCGCTTTAGCATTGGGCGCCGCCGACAACCAGCCCAGAGGCAGTCATTGCGAGCCCGCTCCCGAAACCGCGGTGCATGTCAAAACCGTGCACGACGGCGGGGTTACCCGCTTCTTCGTCGAGAATGACGAATACTGCGAAGTGACGATGACCTTCGAAATGGGGCTGGTGAACATGAAGGGCAGCACCACTTTTCCTTACACGGCCACCTTTGCCCCGCGCCAAACCTCTGAAGCATTCGAGGTGTCCCCCGTCCAGCCGGACTCCAAATGGGAATACAGCTACACGAATTACTTTAAGCTCGGCAGCAATTGCGCCCGCCACGACGACTCGTTCGTGTACCAACTGCCCTATGCCCCTGGAAACAAATTCAAAGTCACCCAGGGTTACAACGGCAAATTCAGCCACACCGGATCAAACCAATACGCCATCGATTGGGATATGCCTGAGGGCACCCTCGTTCATGCCGCCCGCGGCGGCGTCGTGGTCAGAGTCAAAGACGATTCCGACAAGGGCGGACCGACGATGGAATTTGATCACTACAACAACTATATCCTCATCCGACACGAGGACGGGACCCTGGCCCATTACTGTCACTTGCAGAAAAACGGTTGCCTGGTGAAGGTGGGTCAAGTTGTCGCCATGGGCGACGTCATCGCACATTCGGGAAATACCGGCTTTTCAAGCGGTCCTCACCTGCACTTTTGCGTGTTCCGGACCCAAGACGGCCGTGCCCGTGTGAGCATCCCCGTCAAGTTCCGGACCAACCAGGAGAAGGCCATTACGCTGACCAGCGGCCATTCTTACAGAGCTTCGGAAACCCAAAGCGCCAGCGTTCGCCCGAGCTCGAAACCGACATAAGCCCTGCAGCTGCCCTGCGCCTCGCCGCTCAGTCGGGCACTCTTTCTGCCGCGATTGACCGTGCACAACTCCCTGACACACAGGTGCAAACTCTGCACTTCGCGGCACCAGCCTGCCGTCATTGAGTCGTCCGAATCTCCCGGGTTAGTTTGTTTTCAACTGAGTGCCAGCAACTTGCGACGGGGCGCCCCGGCGTTGGTATGCATCTAGCATATAAATTCGTATGACGGACGTTATTACCGACCTTCTGAAGCTCCAGGCCTTCGACTTCGACGAAACTACTGACCTCACTGAGGCTCAACGCGATCAATTGCGTAATTCCATTCCGCAGCCCATTCTGGCTCATTACGACCGGCTCGTGGCTCGCGGAAAAAAGGGTGTTGCGGTCATCCGCAACCAGGTTTGCACCGGCTGCCATATGCGGCTGCCTATTGGGACGATCAATACCCTGATGCAGAATCAGGACATTCAGCTGTGCGACACATGCGGGCGTTATTTGTATCTTGCGCCCGAGCCCGCGCCTGCTGCCGAGGCGGCCCCTAGCCCGGAAGCCAAGCCGGCGCGCAAACCGCGCAAGCGCAAGCTTCCAGCCGCAGCCGCAGTTTAACCAGGGGCTCGCTCTCTTCCCCCAAGCGTGATGCCCGTGGATTTGACAGTTGTTCCCGCAGGACAATTGACCTTGGCTCGTTATACGAGCAAGGGCCTTATTGTTCCGCGGCTTCGCGAGCGTGATGCGGCGGGTGTTATCAGCGAGCTGAGCCAGGCCCTTCAACATGAAGGATGTGTACCGGATGTGCTGCCGTTTTATCACACGGCGCTCAATCACGAGTTGATGACCAGCTCAGCTCATCCCTGCGGCCTGGCGTTGCCGCATGGCCGGCTGAGTGGCGTCAAAGAACTTCGCTTCGCCTTTGGGCGCACCTGTGAACCGGTGGTCTGGGGTCCGAAGGGTTCATCGCCTGTTCAACTGGTCTTTTTGCTCGCAGTGCCTGCGACTGACGCCGCCTGCTACCTTCATCTGCTGGCCAGCCTTGCCCGGCTGGCCCAGCAGCCCAATACCCTGGAAGCTTTGCGCTCCGCTTCCGACTCACAATCCGTGCTGTCCATCCTGGAAAACATCCGGATTCGCGACTGACCGGACCCGCCCCAACTATCTCAAGGCCAGCGTTTCGTCCACTGCCGGCCTGCGCGGCAGGAGCGAAAGAACCGCGGTTGCGGCGCGTTTGGACGCTCCCGGCGGGCCCAGCGATGCGACTATTTTCGCCAGGTCCTGTTTAATGGCCGCGCGCCTTGGCTCGTCCTTTAGCAACTCAATAGCCGCGTTTGCGACGTTATCTGCTGTGGCAGCGTCCTGAATAAATTCAGGAAACAATTCGCGCCCGGCCAGCAGGTTGGGCATGGCGCCGTACTGGACCTTCACGATGCGCTTTGCGATTTGCCACGTGAGGAAAGAGGTTCGATAGAGCGCCACGACCGGAACCCCGAAATAGGCGCACTCGAGGGTAACTGTGCCCGTCGACGCCAAAGCCAGGTCCGCCTCCAGCAAAGCCTGAACCATGTTCCCGACCTGCAATTGAAGATTTGGCGGGAGGCTAAAGTCGCGCGCCATGTTCAGCAGCCGTTCACTCGGCAGCACCATCGAGGCGCGGAGATCGGGAAAGATCGCACGGATTTGGGCCAGCGCCCCGATCAACACGGGAACGTGACGTGAGAGTTCGCCCGGCCGGCTGCCTGGCAGCAAGAGCAGGGTTGGAAATCCCGGCGCTCCCGTTGACCTGCTGCGGACCGGCGCCGGGGGGGGTCCATGGCGGTCGATCATCGGATGGCCCACAAATTCTACGCGCATTTGCGGAACGCGACTCGCATACCATTGCTTTTCGAAAGGAAAGATGCTCAACAGCAGATCCAGGTCCTCCGCCATCGAATAAGCTCGGCCTTCGCGCGAAGCCCACACTTGAGGAGAGACGTATTGCACGATTCGAGGGTTCCAATCGTGAAACCAATCGCGTCGAGAACGCACGTAGCTCCTGACCGCGTGAGCAAATCTCCGGTTAAACCCTGAGAAATCGACGCAAACGATCACGTCGGGCTGTCGCTCCCGCGCCAGGTGGAACAGCTCCTTGAAAAGCCGCCTGAACTTCGCGTAATTTCTGAGAACCTCCGAAATGCCAATAACCGAATGGGCGGTCATATCGAAGGCCAGTTCCACGCCCGCCTCCGCCATGCGCGTGCCGCCTGCCCCAAAAAACCTGGGCGCAAGGCTCGATTGCAGCGGTTGATAATTCCATGTGGCCGGCACGCGCACCTGGCCCAATTCAGCTCGAATGGCTTCGACCAGCTCGGCGGCCAGGATGTCGCCGCTGGGCTCCCCGGCAACGATCATGAAATCTGTCGTTTTCACAGGTTTGTCGAGCGGGAGGCCTTAGATCTTCAGCCCGTCTTCCCGGATCTGACGCGTGATTTCAAAGGCCAGGTCGAGCGCCTTTTTTGCGGATTCACCGCTCACGTCGGGCGATTTGTGCGCTTGAACACAATCGATGAAGTGCGCCAGCTCGAGCTTGAGCGGTTCCTCTTTGGTGATCGGCACCGGCTCGCGCACGATGCGTTTGCCCGCGAATTCGCTTACAATCGTTGAATCCTTTGCGCGAAGCAGTTTCTTGAGCAAAGAACTTTCCTCCTCGCCATCGCGGGCCACCCGGTAAATGAAACCCTCCTGGGCCCGGTAATCCAGGGAGATGTAGCTGGTCATCGCGCCGCCACTGAAAACCCTGATTTTGCGCATGCGCTCAGGGCTGATCCGGCTGACGGTCAGATTCGCAACGCAGCCGCTGGCAAAACGCACCCGCGCGTTGGCAATATCCTCGGACTTGCTCAAGACGGGAATGCCCACCGCATCGACGCTCGTTACCGGCGAATTTACGAAAGCGAGCACCACGTCCAGGTCGTGGATCATCAGGTCGAGCACAACCCCGATATCGAGGCTGCGCGCCGGGTAGGGCGAAAGTCTGTGAGTCTCGATAAAACGCGGCAAGGTCGCCACGCTTTGAAGGTATTTGAAAACAGGATTGAACCGCTCGACGTGACCGACTTGCAGAACACACCGGTTTTCCCGCGCCAGCCTCACCAATTCCGCCGCGCTATGCGCGTCGTCTGTCATCGGCTTTTCCACCAGCACGTGCTTGCTTTGTTCCAGCAACTGCCGGGTCAAATCGAAATGTGTGCTCGTCGGGGTCACCACGCTCAACGCTTCGCTGTGGGCGGCCGCTTCTTCGAGATTGGCGAACGCGCGAACCTGGTGGCGTTCGGCGACGCGGCGCGAAGTTTCAGCAGACGCATCGCAGACCCCTGTGAATTCCACTACACCGGCCGCCGCCAGTTCGCTGTAGATTCGAGCGTGCTCCTTTCCCAGGGCGCCTGTGCCTATGACCGCGACTTTGATTTTGCTGGTAACGATCTCTGGAGTGTTCTCCGTCATGGTCGATAGTCCGAGTCTGCCACTTCCGCCTGACCCCTGACAATCACGCATTCGTTTGCCGGTTCATGACGATCGCGAGCTTTTTGGTGCGTGTTTTGAAGGCAATGCTGCGAGCAGCGCCAAAACTTTGGGCTTTCAACTTTCGCGCCGCGGTCAATAAATTACCCGCGTGCCGATTTTTGGATATGTCCTGACCGCATTTGCGGCCTATTTGATGGGCTCAATTCCAACCGGTTTTTTGGTGGGAAAAGCTAAAGGGATCGACATCCGCAAAATCGGCAGCGGCAATATCGGCGCGACCAATGTGTTTCGCTACTTTGGAACTGTCGCCGGTTTGCTGGTGCTCCTGGCCGACGCGCTCAAGGGGCTCCTTGCAGTCGTTTTGGCGCCCCGTCTGAGTTGGCTGGTGTTTGGCGTGCCTGGCGACCCTTTGGTTCGTGAATGGCTGGAGCTGATTGCCGGATTCACAGCCATTCTTGGTCATAACTACACCTGCTGGCTCCGGTTCAAAGGCGGGAAAGGCATCGCCACCTCTGCCGGTGTTTTGATTGCGCTGGTTCCGTACGCGCTGCTGATTATTTTTGGCATCTGGATTGTTGTATTCGGCTTGACCCGTTTTGTTTCGCTGGGTTCCATCTGCGCTTCAGCGGCGTTGCCTTTCGCAACCTGGATTACTGGCGGAAGCCTCACTTTCATTGTCATTACCGGAATCATGGCCGCTCTGGCGATTTACAAACACAAAGCCAATATTCAACGGCTGCTGAACGGAACCGAGAACCGGATCGCCTTCAAAAGCCGTGTCCCGGCCTCGCAACCACCTGACAGCACGGCATGAAGATCACCGTTTTAGGGGCGGGAGCCTGGGGCACGGCGCTGGCCCGGTTGCTCCAGCAAGCGCACAACGAGGTGACACTTTGGGGACATCACTCGGAGTGGGTTGAGGAAATCCGGCGCACGCGACGCAACGAGCGGTTTCTGCCTGGAATCCAGCTGCCGCCCGAGCTAAAGCTCGAATCGGACCTCCTCGGCGCGGTCCAGGGCTGCGAGGTCATCATCGTGGCGGTGCCTTCACAGCCGTTTCGCGAGGTTACCTCAAAACTGACTGGGTTCAATGGAACCGTGGTGAGTGTGACCAAGGGCATCGAATACGACACCGGCTTGACCATGTGCGGCGTCCTGGCCCAAACAATTCCCGGAGCCTCACGCGCGGCGCTTTCGGGCCCGAGTTTTGCCATCGAGGTGGCTCGCGACATACCTACCGCGATTGTTGCCGCCGCCCCCGATCCCGCCACGGCCGCCTTGGTCCAGACGTTGTTCAGCCGCCCGACTTTCCGCGTTTACAGCAGCTCCGATGTTCTGGGAGTTGAGCTGGGAGGCGCCCTTAAAAACGTCATCGCCATCGCCGCCGGCGTGGGCGACGGGCTCGGCTTCGGTGACAATTCCAAGGCCGCCATGGTCACGCGCGCCATTGTGGAGATAAAGCGTTTGGGAGTGGCCTGCGGCGCGCAAGCCGAGACCTTCACCGGCCTGAGCGGGCTGGGCGACCTCATGGTAACCTGCTTTTCCAAGCACAGCCGAAACCGCGGGTTCGGGGAGCGCGCCGGCCGCGGTGAGCTCCCGGCCGACATTGCGGCCAGCACGGTTGCCGTCGCTGAGGGTTATCCGACAGCCCGCTCGGCTTATCGGCTCGCGCGCCGGCATGCCGTGAGCACGCCGCTCATCGACGAAGTTTACGCAATGCTCTACGAAGGCAAAGATGTGGCGCGGGCAGTTCGCGACCTCATGTCGCGGGATTTGAAAGCCGAAGACTGATTAATTTTCCATCGCCTCGCGGATGAGCCGAAGAAAATCCGCGTATTCCTCAACAGCCCTGAACTGCGGGAACCGTTCTTTCACGTTGGCGGGCGCGTGAAAAAGAAAACCGACGTGCGCTTCACCCAGCATCGCAGTGTCATTGAACGAGTCGCCTCCGGCAATCACGTGGTAGTTTAGCAACTTGAACGCGGCGACGGCGCGTTGCTTTTGCTCCGGCACGCGCAGCTTGTAATCAACGATTCGGTCCGACTCGACGACGAGCCGGTGACACAACAGGGTAGGCCAGGCTAGTTGGCGCAGCAGCGGCGCCGCAAATTGTTCGAAGGTGTCGGAAAGAATCAGGACCTGGACCTCCGCCCGCAACTGGTCCAGGAATCCCTTTGCTCCAGGCAGCGGGCGCAGGCCGCCGATCACTTGCTGGATATCGGATAACTTCAGGCCGTGTTCGTCGAGAATCTTCAGTCGGCCTTTCATCAGCTTGTCGTAGTCGGGTTCGTCCCGCGTTGTTCGACGCAGGGCGGGAATGCCCGTTTTGTCAGCCACCGCTATCCATATTTCAGGCGTGAGCACCCCTTCCATGT
>DATGLT010000024.1:0-7582 GCA_035294005.1 Verrucomicrobiia bacterium | reverse complement strand
GGTTGTCGCGAGTTCGATCAGTCTCTCGAGTTCACCACGGTCCAACCAAACACCACGGCACTTGGGACAGCAGTCAATTTCCATCCCCTGTTTGTTCGAGGCCACCAACTCCGTTTCGGTGCAAGCGGGGCATCGCCTGGGTCTCACGCAGTTCGAGGTTCGAACACGGATTTCGTTCTGATGCATCTGAATCTGTAATTCCAGCAAGTTCGGTTTCATTGTTAGTTTTCGGCAAAATGGTTTTTAAGTTAATGGTTTGGAACAGGTGCAAGGTCATGGACCATGACTTGGTGATGAGCCGGCTCATCAGCCTGTGATTCCCTGGCGCGGCAACTGCCGTGAGGAATTACAGGAGCTTTAGGAGACGCGTGAAGGAGCGCGAGGCTCGCGAGCGGCGCGGCATTGGAATTGCCAGGACTGAGCCAACCCGAAGCTTACGGGGGAATAGTGGAGGCCGCAGAAGGATAGATCGGTTAGACGAACCCCAGCCTGAGGAATAACTACTGGCGTGAGCATTCCGTCTAGCCCCGGTTGGATCGTTGGGCGGCGCGGAGCGCGTCTGATCGCTTGATCCAACGAACTGGCAGAAGCCGAGATTTCCTGCTTTTGATCCGCGGCGCAGAAGAATGCCCCCGGTTCGCCCGCCTTTGCAGAAGCAACCTGATCGCTAAACGCGCTAAACGACGCCAGCGACCCGGCCAACCAAAACGCAGGTATCAACAAGCTGAGGATCACTTTTGCACGGGCATCATTATCCTTTCGACGCCTTTGGTTTCGAACCGTTCAATAGCACCGTGGTGCCGACCGTCTGCCATGGTGCCACAATAACGCGCAAAGCTCGGCACCACCCACTACAAAACCACCTTCGGCTTGTAACCGAAGCGTCCAGTGCCGAGAACGGTGTGTTATTTGGCATGGTGTTCATATTCAGCGGGACGTTCTTGCGGGATTTCCAGCCGTCCAGCGGATGGAACGCACAATCGAGCCCAAAAGTAGGACCTCTTGCGAAATGTGAGTTTGGTCCGATCCAACTGCAGAACCAGCGCGCGCACCAGGCGCAGTCCGATGCCCAGCCCGTTCCCGTCTTGCGAGCCTCGAACCGCCGGCCGATTACCGATCAGAAACCAGATGCTGCCGGCGCAACAACGGACCCGCAGCAGGATTTCGTCCTGTCCATGCTGCAATGCGTTGTTCAAGAGGCTGAAAAGAATCTGTTTGAGCAGGTTGCGATCGGTCCAGGCGGTCGCCTCTTTTGGGCAGGACCACAACAACCTTCGCTGACTTGCGGCCGCTAGCCGGCTGAAGGGCTCGATAATATCGGTCAGGAAATCCTTCAAGACCAGAGATTCGGGATTGAGTTCCAGGCGACCTTGCTCGGCCCTGGCAATCATGAGGGCGGTCTCCACGTAGTTCGATAGACGTCCCAATTCCTCCTGCAAAGCCTCGGCCAGTTCCGGCTCCATTTTTACAGCATTTAACTCGACCTGCAGCTGCATCAATTGCAGCGGGGTTCGCAACTCGTGCGCTACCTGGCTTGAATACTCCCGCAGTTGCGTAAAGGAAGTGTCGAGTCGTTCCAGTAAATCGTTCAAGTGTTGCACCAGTTCGGCAATCTCAGGGGTTGCATCCGGAGCGCGCAGCCTCCGGCCCAAACTGGCCGCCCCCAGGCTAGCTAATTGCCGGTTGAGGTTGCGCACAGGCTTTGTGGACTGGCGGGCCAGAAAGTAAGCGGCCAGTAGGGCCAATGCCACGGTTGGAACGCCGACAATTACCCAGAATTGCAGCAGTTCACCGAGGATGTCGTGGACTTCCTTATCCGTGAAACTGCCGTGCAGAACCCAATCCGGTTGGGCCGGATTGCTCCGTTCCCATTTCTCTTTTCGCAACTCGTAATCGAGATGCCAGTGCGCCGACACCACCAGGACAGACACCACCAGCAGCAGACTGACTGCGAACCAGGCCGTAAGCCGCCAGCGCAGAGTTTTCATGTGGCCTCTCGCGGAGCCAGAGCAAACCCGATCCCGCGCACCGTGCGAATCAGGGAGGGTTGGCCTGGTGGATCGATTTTCGACCGCAGGTAATTGATGTAGACGTTGACGACGTTGGTCCCGCCATCGAAATGCTGGTCCCACACGCGCTCCACGATAGCGCTTTTGGAAACTGTCCGCGGGGATGACTGCGCCAGGAGTTCCAGCAGAGCAAACTCGCGATTCGTCAGTTCAATATCTTCGGCTCCGCGCCGCACCGAACGGGCCAACAGGTCCAATTCCAAGTCCGCAACACGTATTACCTGGTTGACCTCGCCCCGATTTCGGCGAGTCAAGGCGCGCAACCTCGCCAAGAGTTCCTCGAGAGAGAACGGTTTTACGAGGTAATCATCGGCCCCAGCATCGAGTCCCGCGACCCGGTCTCGAACCTCACCACGAGCGGTAACGAAGATAACCGGAGCCGTGATGCCTCGACGGCGCAGGCCGCGCACGAGAGTCACCCCATCCACCTGCGGCATCATGACGTCCAGGACCAGTGCTTCGTACGAGCCGTTCTCAACTGCCCAGCGGGCTTCCGACCCGTCCTGGGCGCAATCCACAACGTGTCCAGCACCACGAAGACCGGCGGCGAGGTGGCTCAACAGCTTGGCATCATCTTCCGCCAGCAAAAGTTTCATAACACAGGTGAATCCTCTGGCAAAAAGCCTGATCCGGATATGCGACAAACGAGCATAGAGTATTAATCGGCATCTCGCGCGTTTACCTCGCGAATCGCTGTTGGATTGGGAGTTGGTTGTGATGTCGCTAATTGGATCCCGGCACCGTGGCGATACACCAGCGCGCCACCGCGGTGACCGGTTTCATACACGCAGTAAGCCGCAGCCACAGAGGCAAGCGCGGCTACGACGGCCACGGTACGTGCAGTCCGTGGCCATCGCACCGTCAGCATTGAACCTCCTGCGGCGAACGCTGCTAAAACACTTATTGCCAGGGTCCGTTTAGCCCACGTCTCGTGCGCGTCAACCAGGTCGTTGACCTGAGGCGCGGCGTTCTCGACGAGTCCCCCATCAGATTCGCCAGACTCCACCGCGCCCCAGGTGCCCACCGCTCCCAACACCAGCAAGCCAGCAGCCAGCGCCGGGACACCGTGCTTGCGCACGAAGATTGCAGCCAGGGCGACAACCGCCCCCACCAGCAGCAGAACGATTGGGAAATGAACCACTGCCGGGTGGAGAGGATTAGGCAAAAAATTCATATCTTAAAGCGGCCGCGAGCGGCGCCCTAATTGATTTTCTCGTACTCGCTCACCGACTCACGGCAGCTCGGACAATTGCGCTCGGGCAATTTCATGGTCGTGTAGCCGCATACTTTGCACACGTAAATCGGTGCGTCCTGTTGCTGCCCGAGATTGTCCAGGGCTTGCTGGTACAGTTTGGCGTGCTCGGCTTCAGCCTTTTCGGCATACAGGAAGGTGCGGGTGGCTTCCTTGGCCTCATCGGCCTTGGCCTGCGTCAGGAAATCGGGATACATCGTGTCCCGCTCATAGCTCTCACCCTTGATCGCGGCCTGGAGATTCTCCGCAGTCGTGGCGACTTTCAATTCATCGAGCTTGAAATCTCTAATCTTCCCTCCCAGCGCCAGGATTGCCTGCTTGTGGTTTTCCTTGTGAATGGATTCAGCTTTTGCCGCGGCCCGGAAGAGCCGCGCCGCCTGGTTATGCCCTTCGGACTCGGCCTTTTTTGCAAAGGCTTCATACCGATGCGCCGCGTTCGACTCGCCCTGAAATGCCGCGTTCAGATTGTCGAGCGTTTGCTGCGAAACTTTGGCTTGGGCAGGAGTAACCGCCGCCATCAGGGCGGCGCCAATCAGTCCGATGAATTGTTTTTTCATAATGCCCACAACCTGCCACACCGATCGTTTGAAAACCGTTAAGCTAAAGTTAGAAATTTCTAATTCTTCTATGGCCCGCTCAGTCCCACCCCGATCAACACTGCCCGTCTTAAACGGGGCCGGGTCCGTTACTGTGAAACTTGAAAGCACCGTGTCGAGTGCTCGGCTCCGATCAAGCGTTTAAGGCGCATCTCCGCAGGTTCGACAAGCAGTTCGGAGATGGTCCTGAGGAGCAAGGGAATGTCCAACGGCTTTTGCATTAGAGCGCCAACACCGGCCGCAACCGCGACCTCTTTTTGCTTAGCCTTGCCGGTGATAATGATGATGGGAAGGAGTGGGTTACTCGAAGTCACCCGCTCGAAAATATCCCAGCCGCTCTCATTCGGGAGATTCAGGTCCAACAACAGCAGGTCGACTTTATTGCGAACCAATTCATCGAGCGCTCCCGTGCCCTCGGCCGTCAGCACGACGTCGTATCCTTCCGCTTTCAATAATTTCTGCAGCGATTGGCGTATGTGCTCGTCATCGTCCAGCACCATGATTGTCCTTCTCATAGATTGGCCTCGTCGAATTCTTGCTTTCATAGGGGTCTAATGTTTTCCTGCGAGGTGCCACTCACGCTCGGTCAACGGGCAGGGCACAGTAAAGCGGTCGTTCAGCATTTGGCGAAATAACCGCTCGTCACAGGGGACAAATCGGAATCCAGAAGAGCGCCGATTGGCGCGCTGTGCTCGGATTTCCATCGGCTCATCCAGCAGTTCGCGAATCGTTTGCAACAGCAAGGGGACGTTCAACGGCTTTTCCATTAGCGCATCCGCCCCGGATTTTTGGGCCAGTTCGCGTTGGTCCGCCCGGCCAGTGATGATCACGACGGGCAGCAAAGGATTGACCTTCGCCAGCCATTCCAGGGTGGCCCAGCCATTGCCGCCCGGCAGGTTGAGATCCAGCAACAGCAGGTCGATTCGGCCTGTTCCATACCGGTCCATCGCCTCTTTCCCGGTCTCCGCCAGCAGGACTTCGTAATTCTCCCCCCGCAGCACCTTGCTCAGGGCTTCTCGGATCGATTTCTCGTCATCGACTAAAAGAATTCTCTCTGTCATAGCACGCCTCATGCAGGCGCCGGGACCTGCTCTCCTGCTGGTTTATCGGTCCGGAACTTTTTCATCACACTCTTCTGATACCTGATTGCCATCGTCAGCCTGCGGGTTGATCTTAGCTGGACGTGTGCCAACGGTGGTTACCTCTCCAGGCCCGAAAACACTGCATAAGCGAGCTTTCCAATACGCGGGGACCGCGCTCAATGACCAGCGGGCGTTCACTTGTGATCAGCGGCTGGTCACTTCATTGACTGCTGGCGCACTCTTTGTTCACCCTGAAGACGAGCTACTTTGGCTCAGTCACTCCGCGCGGGGTCGTCGGGCTGCGTCCTTTGTGATCGGTCGAGGGCAGTATCGAGCACCGTGTCCGCATTCCAGCAGATGCCGCTCTCGGCCAGGCCAGGCTGGCTCGCCTGAAAAGCGTCAAGAATTGCCAGGGCCAGCACGGCGCAGCCCCGGGCCGTGGGGTGGAGTTTGTCGTCTTGAATCAGCGCGCGCGTTTTCCCCGCGGGCAGAAGGAAACCATGAACGGCGAGCGCCTGGTCGGCCATGGCGGTCTTGATGAATTTTGCCAGCGGTAATACCACAACAGCGGGATGCTTTGCCGCCCACTCTTTCAGGCGCCGATTGGCGGCAGCCAACGTTTCGGAGCTGGGTAGTTCGTCCCTGCTCAGTATTCCATCGGCGGCGGCGGCGTCGTCTGGAATATCTCCAAGCATTAAAGGACATTGGAACGCATCGAGCAATTCGAGGCCTTGTTCGAAGTGTTGCAGACGCCCGGGTTCATCAAAACCTCTTCCATAGCAAAACCAGAATAGAAAATCGATCCCGACCACCAGCGTCGGCTTTGCGTCGAGCGCCATCTGGATTTGTTGTTCGCCCAACGCGTCGGCCTGCATAAAGAAAAGGGAATTGCCAAAATTGCTGATCGGCCGATGAGGAAACTTCAGCGCAGCGTCCAAGTATTGGCTGAGCTCATAGCGACCTGTTTCTCTCCCGCCAAGGGGCTCCGACGCTGTAAAACCATGTGTGACGCTTGCGCCAATCATGACGATATGATCGCAGGGGGAGCCGGGTTTGGCCGCGGCGCTGGGAGAAGACGGACGCTCAGCCACCCGTACCGCATCCACTCCTTTATTCGCAGGACCGGTGCCCCGCCGCGCGCCCAACAGGTAGAGGGTTAAACACTTTTCATGGTCGACGGGATTGATCGCCCGCAAATAGATGACGCCGCCGGTAATCCGAAAAGGCGGATACGGCGCCGTCACCATCGCGTCCAAATACAATCCGGGGTCCTGATTGACCATCACCGCCGACGGAAGGCTGTAAAGCGTCGAATTCGTGGGTAAATGCCATTCTTTGGGGTCGCCGGGTCTTGCGTCATACAACCCCGTCTGGATTCCAATCTTTGGCAGCCGGCCTTTGCTCAAGAGGGACAAAGCAGAAGGTGCGTCGAAGATTTTGAACAGTATTTTATTTAAAGCAGGAGTCTGCGCCGCCAGGCCAAAAAATCCCTCCAACGCGGGGCTGATTCCCGCCATGGCGCGTTCCTCCTCTGGAGTTATATGATAGCGGGCCGCAAATTTTTCTCCCTCCGCGATTTGAGCTTTGGAAAGCGGTTTATACCCGATGTCAAACGCGGCCTCCGCCTTCAACTCGCGCCCAATTTGAACCACGCGGTGACCGGCGGCAGCTGCGCGGTCAAATCCCACGCTCAGAAAACCAGTGTCCAAGGCAATGCGGGCGCTCTCGTCTTCAGTTCGAGGCGGGTTGCGATCGGAACCGCCGGCCAAAAAGGGACCAATCGTGCGAACGCTGACGAAAGTGCGCGCGGAGGTGAATTCAAGCTTGTGGCCAAGAGAAGTGTAAATGGTCCTGGGCTGGGCCGGTTTGGAAGCTTGTTCGCGTTCGGTTGGCGCAACGACTTGAAGCAAGATCACCCATTGCTCGCGACGGCCGCCTTTCTCAAACTGAGTTGCCAGAATCGTGGCTGAATCCCCCGGGTTTAGAGCGTTTGTCTCAATCGGCTCATCAAAACCCAGACCGGGGAAATGATTGGTAATGGCGGCAGCGACTAACGCCCGGCAGGGAGGCACGAATGGGAAATCATTTGTTTCCGAAACGCCGAGTCGAGCCGCCAACAAGACAAGCGAGCAGACAACAGTGGCGCAAAGCCGCCGGAGCCCTGGCTTATGCCGTGGAGTCGCTTTCATGATTGCTTCCGATGCAAGCCCGAACCGGGTAGCGGCGACATACTACATAACCACTCATCCAAAACACAGCTTTGTCAGAGCCGAGCCTTTTGTAACAGTCATGCTCGGAAACGAGTATTAACCTTATCGTGCGACCAGCGTGAATCTCTCGCGAGGACTTGGGCTGCTGGGCGGGATTGCGTTCCTTGTTGGCATCGACCAGGATCAGCGGCCGTTGGCTCTCTTCGCGACTTCCATCAACTCCCCTATGTTGTCATAATTCAGATGCGCAAATGTGCCCATATCGGCAGGTACGGTTCGAAAGGAGTTGCTCTTCGGCCGGCTAAGCATCTCCTGCAGGCCACGGCGCAGCGTTTCATTGACTGCCTGCTTAAACGTTGTTTTGCGAACGCGG
>DATGLT010000023.1:0-6999 GCA_035294005.1 Verrucomicrobiia bacterium | reverse complement strand
ATGCCGAACAATCGGACTGAAACGAGCCCCGCGATCAAGCCGCGGTTGCATTCGGGAACCAAATGGCGCGGGGTCGTTTACCCGAAGCGTTAGCGGTTGACGCGACCCATGAATAAGAGCGCATTCCTGGCACCGAAAGTAGAAGCACTAGTTTCTGCTCTTAGCCAATCAGGGATGACATTTACCTCGCACGAATTGGAGCTGCTGAAAACGAGTCTGGATTCACTGCTATTCCGGCGTCCGCGTTGGTGGGGGGCCTGGCAAGCATCGGCGATGACCGGCAGGGAATTGCGTGACGCTGTGCTCCAGCACACTCGCCTTGCGGTCGAGAGAATTTCGCGCGCCAAGATTCCTGCTGAGCGCCTCAAAGGCTTGGAGGGGCCATTCGAATTGGCATTGTTCGGGGGGTCGCTTGTCGGCGATGAGCCTGCAACTTATGCAAGCCGTAGCCGTTAACCACCGCAGGCAGCGGACCCCGCAAGTCCGCCCTGTTTACATATCACGCCAGTGGCGCGGGGCCGCTGCTGCGGACCGTTGGACGATTTGTTGATGCGGCCTCGTTTCTACATAGTCATTCCAGCGCTGTTATTGCTAATCTGTTTGGGCTTGGTCGCCCGTACCAGTTTGGATTCACATACTGCGCCTCCAGTTTCGTTCTCATTCCTGGGTTACAGCAATAGTCCAGCAGGGCAGCAGTTTGCCATGGTGGCCATTACCAACCAGGGCAAGTTCCCGATTAGGTTTACGAGCGTTGGCGTTTATATTTGGTTCGACAGCACAAACACACCTGTTGGCGCAATAGCGTCGCCGGTACCTGAGGCAATGGATTTGGCTGTCGGTGGATCGCAAACGTTCTATGTAGAGATGGCCGCTAACCCCGTTAAACGTGCCGTGGAGTTTTGGGTGCGCCGTGCGACAGCAATCGAGAATCTGGAAGCGCAGCTTCATAACCTTTATTGGCGCATTCCTGACCCCAATGTCTACGGATTACGCAGTCCCTTCATCATCGAGTGAAATCGCCCAACGAATCCCTGGAGCCGAGCTGCCGCGACGTGGCTACGCTCGCTGCCGAACATCAGTCCCGGTATCCACTTTACGCCCGGGGCTCGGTCTCCGCGGCAGTCGCTCAGGTCAACCGTTAAGCCGTCAACCTGATGCGCGAACTCGTCATGGCATTTCTTTGCGGTGCGTTCGTGGCTGCGGGGCTGCTGTTTGGTATGAAACCAGGCAGACGCAGGACTTCGCCCAGGCGTTAAAGCTTCTAAAGTCCGGCGAATTGGCTACTGCCTATACGCGGGCCATGTCGGCCTACAGGCAGGAGGAGCCGAGTATAGCGATCTGGGAACTGAGTCACCTGGTTGCTTTGGAGCAGGAGAATCTAGAACTTGGACTTGAAACGAATGGGGCTGTGGCGGGGCTGATGCTGACGCATGCCCGCCTTGCGAAGCTTTACCACCAGGAGGGCAGAGAGGCTGAGGCGCAAACAAATGCCGACGAGGCAATATCGTTGATGCGAAAACTGCCTAAACCCGACGCAATGGTTACCAAAATGGCGATGTTGCTCATCCGACTTCAGAGTTTCGACGCCCGGGATAAGCAAAGGCGGACCCATGAATAGGGTTCGACAGCTTAACGACGTTAGCGCTGGCGACTGCGCGGTGGCGTCCTGCTTGCAATTCGTCCGCCCCGGTCGCCTAGCGCCTGACCGCCAGCGTTCGAGTCTCGAAGTTCACTCGGCGGAAATGCGCACCAAAGCCGCCGCACAAAGTGTGCGAGCGCAGCGAGCCACACTAAAGTCCCGGAGGGACGACCTCGTAATAGCCCAGGGCAAGCGAAGCGCCGCCCTGGGTTGCAGGCCCAAAATGATTTCCTCCCTCTTTTCCTTTTCCGCTCTGGTGCGCCGAAAGTGCGCCCTGAATATCTTTGGCGGGGTAACAGGCATACAGAGTGGTTTCAATCTATTTCCTGTGGGGCCGCCTCTTGGTCCGTTCCCGCAACTGCACATCGTCAAGGCTGGCTCGAACCTGGTTTTGAGTTGGCCAACCAACTCCTCCGGATTCAACTTTCTGGGATCGAGCACCGACCTTAGTTCACCAGCTTGGACCTATGCTTTTCCTCCAACGGTCATGGTCAACGGACAGAACTTCGTGACCAATCCGATATCCGCCCCGCAACAGTTTTTCCGATTGAGTCAATGAGGCGCGTGCCGAACAACGTCACTGCACCGGATGAGGCGGGTGTCCTGGACCGGGTCAATCGTAACGGCGCACGCCTGAGTTGGCCACTGCGGCTGGCTGATTATCGCTCGATCCAATGTGGCCTTCAATCGGCGGAGGGTGTCCGTTCACTTTGAGACGAGACGCCGATCTCCGCCGGATAGGCGGGCCGGTGAGAATGAGCGGTGATAGCCTCCCAAACGTTGCCCCAAAACGTTAGTTTGCCGAGCTTGCGGCGGGGCATCGCATCAATCGCAGGCTCACGCACGAAAAGAAAGACAACCATCACAACCAGGAGTGTGCCGAGCATCAGGCGCAGCACCCATGGAGGAGACATGTAATGGGTCAAGAATCCCGCGCACAAGTGGCCAAGCGGCATTCCGCCTTGCTGCGCGAGAAGCATCACCGAAAGGACCCGGCCCCGGTTGGCATCGGTGGCCAGGAGTTGATTGGCGGTATTACTCGGATTGAGGCTCAGCAACCAAAAACAGCCACTGGCCACCAGGATGATCAGGCTCAAGGCAGGTTTGGTGGAAAAGCTGAACAGGAGTCCGATGGCTGCAAAGACGACCATAGCCAAAGGAATGAGGTGGTGCCGCGGGTAGTACGACGGGATGCAGGAGAGCAGGAAAGCGCCGAGGATTGAACCCAGGCCGATCGCAGAGAGCATCAGGCCGAAGAGTCCCGGGCCGCCCTTTAGCACGTTCTGGGCAAAAACGGGCAGCAATCCCTGCAACGGCGCGGCCAGGAACATAAAGGTCACGCCCATGATGGTCAGCCGACGAGTGCCAGGGCTGGTCCACACGAATTTCAATCCGTCGCGAATATCGTCGTAGATGGAGCCCGTGTTGGGGCGGGATGCCGGTGGCGCGCTTGGAATGACGAGCACTAAGGTAATCAGCAGAGGGAGGAACGTGCAGGCATTGAAGGTGAAGGCACCGGCGACACCGATGGCACCGATGAGTGCCGCCGCCAACATGGGACCGCACAGCCTCGCCATGTTGAACTGAATGGAGTTCAGCGCGAGGGCCGAGCTCAGTTCCGCTCGTGGAACCAGGCTGGGCACGACTGAAAGAAAGACTGGGCCATTGAGGGCCCACACGATCCCTTCCAGAAACGTAAATACGATAACGACCCATGGCGTCGCTCGGCCCAGGAATGCCGCCACGGCAAGCCCTGCGCCGAGCGCGCAGGCCAACGTCTGCAACGCAATTAACCAGAGCTTCCGGTTTACCCGGTCCGAGATGACGCCGGCAATCAATGCCAGCAGGAGCACGGGGCAGAAGTCCGCAAACTGCAACACCTCAACGAGCAATCCCTGGTGGGCCTTGCCGATGGTCTGACTTGTGACGGCCCAACTTTGGGCGGCGTTCTCGGTCCAGTTACCAATATTCGAGATGCAGGCGCCGATCCAGAAGACGAGAAACGGCCGGTGCCGGAAAACTGAAACTGACCTCCCGAGGGCTGAGCCAGATAAAGGATGGGGCGCTTCGGGCATCGAGGACTCAGTGAACCGTTACAAATGTATGAGGAAGGATCATTGAGACAATCAAATTGACAAATGATGGACGGTGTCGATCCTTTCTCGCAACCAGAGGAAAACTAACAGCGGTCATTAGTTACAAAATGAGGAAACAGGGTCAAGTTATTTGTGCTTCGTTGCTCGCCGGAGTCCTGTCGTCCATGACTCCAGCCAGCGCTGATTCGTTGACTGTCGGCTCAGGCCAAACCATTCAACTGGGTCTCTCGGGGGTCGTCACGAACTATTCCTACAGCTCGCTAACTGTGGACGCAGGCGGCACGCTGAAAATTGCGGGGAGCGTCACTTTGACAGTTAGCTCCAACGTTCTCATTAACGGCCAAATGGTCGGAGGTTCGACAAGCGCCTTGTCCCCTGGAATGGGTGGCGGTGACGGAACGGATGGAACGGTCGTGGGGGGCGTGGCCGGGGATGGGGAACCAGGGGCCAGCGGGGATAATGGCGGCGATAACACGGCTGACGCGCCCACCTTGTTCATCCTTTGCAAAAACATGACTGTCAACGGATCGATCCTTTTTAATCCGGAAGCCGACGCGGGTGATGGTGGTGGGGGCGGCGGTGGGGGAAATGGCGCCAACGGTTTATCCCCGGGTCCGAGTGGGACGAGTGGGGGAGCTGCCGGCTGGGGCGGGCCTGGAGGCCCAGGAGGGAACGGCGGCAATTCTCTCGGCGCGCCGTTTTTGTCGATTAATGTCCTGGCTCAAGGTGGCACCTTGCCAAAAGCGGGCATCTTCATTCTGGGAACAAACGGCGTTATCTCGCTGGATAACATGGGCGGTGGTGGGGGAGGGGGGCAAGGTGGAAATGGGGGAACCGGCGGCAACGGCGGTAACGGTGCGATGGGAGGGATCGGTGGTGCGGGCGGAAATGGTGGCGTTGCCGGATTTGGAGGCACCGGTGGCACCGGTGGCGGAGGCGGAACCCTCTCCATCCGCGCCTTGGGAATTGACCTGGAAGGAAAGATCTCGCTGCGAGCAGGCGATGGCGGAAGCGGCGGCGATTTTGGCACTAATTTCGATGGCGGCATGGGCGGTAACGGAGACGGAAGCAGAGGAGGGAATGGAGGCAATGCCGGTGGTGCCCTTTTAGGTGAAAATCCGGGAGGGGTCGGGGGAAATGGCGGTTTTGGCGGCAATTTGGTTGTGAACGTGTCAGTGGCATTTACCAACTTTTCGCAAATGGACTTTTCAGGTGGTAAAGGCGGCCGGGGCGGCGCTGGCGCCGCGGCGGGCGAGGCCAAGGGCGGGGCCGGGGGAAGCGGCACTCCAGCGGGACAAAATGGCGAACCTTCCGCGGACATTCCGGGTGGGGGCAGGGGAAAGGACGGTCCCGCCGGCAGCATGAGCGTGAATAACTCTTCCTGGGGCGCTGCTTCAGCCAATGGCTGGGACTCGTTTGGAAACGGAATCCTGATCTTTGGGCTCACGAACAATATTCATACTTTGACCCTTTCATCAGCAAGCGGCCCATTTTCAGTCGCTGGGCAATTAAGTGACCCCAGGTTTCAATTTGATTCCGGTGCCGGGCAGTCGGTGGTGGAGACCAACGAGCCGGTGCAATTGCAATTTATCTATCAATGGTTGACCCCCACTGGCTCGGTAGACGTTTTGTTGGGTGGGCGGGTCGTGCTTCATCTCAACGCCCCGTCCGTGATGACGAATGGTTTTACACCAGCCGACATCATCCTCACAGGATTGCCCGCGACGGCCACGGATAAGCTTAATTTGACGTTCCAACTGAACACCGCCGGGCCCGCCCAGTTTCAATTGGGTGATCCATCCCTTCAGTCGTTGCCACAGGTACCAGCTCTTTCCATCGGACCTTCGCTTACGAATTCGCCGGCGATGAGTCTAAATTGGTTTGGAACCACCAATCAGAATTATCAACTGCAATCCCGCGTCTCGCTTGCCAGCGGCACATGGACGAATCTGGGATCGATTGTTCACGGCCAGGGAGCGGCTTCCACGTTGACACTGCCTATCGCGCCGAGTGATAGCGGCCGATTTTTTCGGTTAATAGTGACCCCGACAAATTAAGCTGCCGGTTGAGTCGCGATTGCTTAGCGATGTAGCGCGGAAGGTCCAAGCTCAACCACATCCATCTTGGTTTTGTATTGGGTAGCAAAGTTGTGGGTGATGGAATCAGTTCGCAAGGATGCGCATTACCTTTCTGGCCAATTCGGGATTCGCCTGCATTTGGTCGCGGGCAAGTTTTCGGCTGCGGACGGCCAGGTCGCGATTTAGTCTTGCAAGGTCGGACTCGACGTGCGGCACCGCGATGAGACTGATGCTCCCCATCTCGTCTTTGGATTCTTCGCCCCACTCGACGTGGACGGGCGGATTCGACGGGTTGTGCGGATTGTCCGCCGAGTTGTCCCAATGAATTTCCGCCGACAGCGTGGTTCCTTCGGGCAACGGGACGAAGTCTTTGAAATAGTAACGGTCTTGCCAGGCGAAATCCCAGTCCTTGATGAGTAGAAGCGTCTTAATCTGTCCGTCCGGGAAGGTGGCACTCATTTTCATTTGGGTGGCGAGGTAATGTGCGTGGGCGCTGACGCCGACTCCATCCACCGCGACCGGCAAGGTATATGAATCCCGAAGGACAAAATCTTTTTCACCGGCGGGAATATCCAGTCCCGAAAAGAGCGAATAATGCGGAGGCAATTGAATGCGTGTGATGTTTCGCTCCGGCGCTTTTTTAGCGAAGTAGAATCCGATTTGCGATTTTTCAACCTCCGGCTTGCCGGTGGGGTGGAAATGATACTGGACGATGAAGTCCGATCCCGCGGGCACTCTGAGCGCGAGCCCGCTTGGAAGGAAATGCGGCTGCGCGCCGACCGCCCACCCTCCAAGCGGAAGCACCTGGCGCCCGGCGCGCATTCCGCTGTAGCCGGGTTCGGAGCCCTGGGCGGAGCGTTCGTGGGCGTGGCCGCCGGCATCGGCGAAGTACAGGACATGATGGACGACGGCCCGCGCCGAGGGCTTCATATCAATGGCCGTGATCCATTTGTCGTCGGCCAACCCAAGTTGAACTGGAATGTTGCGATAAATATCAGGCCCGTCGGCAGGAACATGAAAACCAGCCGGCATCTCGAGGACGAGGTCGGGTTCGCCCAATTGCCACCCGGACGCGAATTTTGGCGGCGCGGGTCTCTGAGAGGCATTGCCCTCCGGCATTCCTTCGGCCACCCAGGACTGAATCAGGGCGATTTGCTGCTCAGTGAGGCGGCGTTCATCGCGGTAC
>DATGLT010000022.1:0-9055 GCA_035294005.1 Verrucomicrobiia bacterium | reverse complement strand
GTTGACGAAAGCATTTCTTCAAATTGGAAAAGATCTTGTGGTTGTGTTTCCGGGGCAGACGAGCATGCAAGCGGGAGGCGAGCGTTCGGGCCGCCCGATCCCGCTGGAACTGAAAGATGTTCAAGCCATCCAGGAAGGCGTGCCCACCGTCGAAGCGGTTTCGCCCGAAACGCGCAGGTATTGGCCGGTAGTTTACAACGACCGCACCCGCGGCTACGGCGTAAGCGGGGTTTACGCCTGTTTCCAGCGCATCCGCAGCGCCGAATTGGCCGCGGGACGTTACTTCACCGAAGAGGACGTTTTGAACCGGAGACGCGTCGCGGTGATTGGCGAAAATGTGCGCCACGAATTATTCAGCGGCCTTCCAGCGCTCGGCAGCGAAATCAGGATCCAGGGAGTGCGCTTCACCGTCATTGGAGTTCTCGAGAAAAAGACGCAAATCACCAACTATTCCACGCCCGATGACATGACCGTGTTTGTCCCGTTTTCAACCCTGTCCGGCCTGACGGACACGCGCTACATCGAGGACATTGTCATGCTGCCGGCGAGCAACCTCTTTCGCGACCGGATTGTGGCCGACGTGCGGGCGGCCCTCGCAAGGTCGCACGCGTTCAATGTCAACGATACCCGGGCGGTTGAAATCATCGAGTGGAACAAGTTTCTGTCACTCATCTCCAATGTAAGCCTTGGTCTCAAAGTGTTGCTGACGATCATCGGCACGCTCACGTTGAGCATTGGAGCGATTGGAGTGGTCAACATCATGCTTGTATCGGTAGCTGAACGGACGCGGGAAATTGGCGTCTTGAAGGCGCTGGGGGCGCGGCGGCGGCAGATTCTTTCGCAGATCCTCTTTGAGGGGCTTGTCTTGACGGTTAGCGGAGGGGTTCTCGGCTTTTTGCTGGCGGCTCTATTGATCCGGCTCATCGGCTCTCTGCCCTTTCTGGGAGAGATTTTCGAGGACTCTTCCGGCCGGGGCGACATTCATCTGGCCGTGTCCATGTCCGCTCTACTGGTCTCGACCGCAATCTTATCGGCCGTGGGTATTGTGGCCGGAATGATTCCGGCCGTTCGCGCCGCGCGCCTCGACGCGGTGCAGGCAATGCGAAGCGAGTAGCAGCGCAGTTCAAAAAGGGCCGTTCTCCTACATTGCAACCCGTGTTTATTGTTGCCTGCTTCCGGGAAAAACCTAACCTGCCGCGCGATGAAACGAGCATTTCGGGCGTGGCGCGCGCAATTAGGCTTACTTTTGGGCTTTTTGGCAGGAACGATC
The DNA here is from genome assembly GCA_035294005.1 of Verrucomicrobiia bacterium. Taxonomy (GTDB): domain Bacteria; phylum Verrucomicrobiota; class Verrucomicrobiia; order Limisphaerales; family UBA8199; genus JANXQE01. The sequence continues at coordinate 7,785 of DATGLT010000022.1, read as the reverse complement.
GGAGCTGCTGAGCCGGCGTTTCGCCCGCCGGCCGTCCCGCTGGTCACTTTCGATCCGTACCTGAGCATCTGGTCGGAAGCGGATCATCTCAACGATGACGTCACACGCCATTGGACCCACCGGGAACATCCGTTGACGAGCCTGATTCGGATTGATGGCGAAGTTTTCCGGCTCATGGGGAACGAGCCAGCTACGGCCGCGCCCTTTCCGCAGGTGAGCGTTTCCGTGCTTCCGACGCGCAGCATTTACGAATTCGATAACGGGAAGGTCCACGTAACGATGACGTTCATGACCCCCGCGCTCCCGGATGACCTGAAAGCCTTTTCATTGCCTTTGAGTTACATCAGCTGGCGGGTCACATCCGTAGACGGCCGGAAGCATGCCGTGGAATTGTATGACAGTGCGGGGTCGCAAATAGTCGTCAACAAGCCGGATGAACAGGTCGAATGGGGCCGGGAAAACACACCGGAAATCATGGCGCTTCGGGTTGGAACGGTTTCCCAAAAGGTCCTTGGATCATCGGGGGATGATCACCGTATCAACTGGGGCTACGCCTATCTGGCGGCGGGGTCCAAGGGAACCCGCGGGGCGATTGGAGCCGCGCACGAACTCATTCGCACTTTCATGGCAACCGGCGCGCCCCCGGATGCCGACGACACTCACATGCCGCGCGCCGCCAACTCGGGCCAACCGACTCTGGCGTTGGTCTTCAGCCTCGGCCAGGTTGACAAATCCCCCACCTTCAGAACCGTAGTCGTCGCCTACGACGAAATCTTCGCCATAAAATATTTCGGAAAGAAACTCCGCCCGTATTGGCGCCTTCCCGGGGCCAGCCCGGCGAAAATGCTTGAACTGGCGCTGCGTGAATATCCGAGATTGGCGCTGCGTTGCTCCGCATTCGATGCAGAGGTGATGAGCGACGCGGCCAAAGTGGGGGGGAAACGGTATGCGACCCTGTGCGCCTTGGCCTATCGCCAGTGCGCGGCCGCATGTGGTTTAGCCGCCGACGAGAACGAGCAACCGCTCTTTTTCACCAAGGAAAACACGAGCAACGGCGATATCGCAACCGTAGACGTTTTCTACCCGATGGACCCGCAGTGGATCCTTTTCAGCCCAACTCTGGCCAAGGCGACGGTCGTGCCCATCCTCAGCTATGCCGACTCGTGGCATTGGAAGTTCCCCAATGCGCCTCATGACCTCGGGACGTATCCCATTGCCAGAGGCACCGACGACGGCGGCGAAGGCATGCCCGTCGAGGAAAGCGGCAACATGCTCCTGCTTTGCGACGCCATCTCGCAGGAGGAAGGCAACGCCCAATTCGTGCGACGGTGGTGGCCCAAGCTCACCCAGTGGGCGCAGTACCTGGAACAGTACGGGCTCGATCCCGAGAACCAGCTATGCACCGATGATTTCATGGGACACCTGGCCCACAACGCAAACCTCTCCGTCAAGGCGATCCTGGGATTAGCCGCCTACGGGGACATGTGCCGGATGCGCGGCGATAAAGCCGGCGCGGATAAATACCGGCGCATGGCAAAGGCCGATGCCGAGCACTGGATGAAGGCGGCCGCAGAAGGCGACCATTACCGATTGGCGTTCGATAAACCCAATACCTGGAGCCAAAAGTACAACCTCGTTTGGGACCGAATCCTGGGACTCAACATCTTCCCGCCCGAGGTCGCCCGCAAGGAAGTGGCCTTCTACAAAACCGTGATGCAGCGGTACGGTGTTCCCTTGGATTCAAGAACGCGCCTCACGAAAACGGATTGGTCGGTTTGGACCGCCACGCTTGCCGAGAATCGGGCCGACTTCGAGGCTCTGATTTCGCCGATCTACGATTACCTCAACGAAACCACAACGCGTGACCCGCTCGCTGATTCCTACGAAACCGATAAAATCAGCAGCGGCGGAATGCACGCTCGGCCGGTCGTGGGCGGGATTTATGTTAAAATGCTCGCGTATCCCGGGCTGTGGAAAAAGTGGGCCAGGCGCGATCGTAACCGAGTAGGCAACTGGGCGAACTTACCCGAGACTCCAAAGGTGAAGCTCACCGAAGTAGTTCCCACGTCGCAAAAGGAAGCCTTTTCGTGGAGTTACACCACTGGGCAACCACCCGAAGGATGGACTCGGCCCGATTTTGACGCGGGCGACTGGAAGCAAGGTCCCGCTGGTTTCGGCACCAAAGACACTCCCGGCGCGATCGTGCGAACCACATGGAACACCGCAGATATTTGGCTACGCAGAGAAGTGACGCTTCCAATCCAGGCGTATCCGAACCTGCAATTTTATGTTTACCACGACGAAGATGTGGAGATCTACGTGAACGGGGAGCCTGCGGCTTCGGAAGACGGTTTCACAACGGGCTATGTTCCCCTGGAAATCAGCGCTCCGGCCCGGGCCCAACTCAAACCGGGCGCTCGAGTGGTGCTGGCCGTTCATTGCCACCAAACCACGGGCGGTCAGAACGTGGATGTCGGGCTGGTAAACGTGAGCGAAACAAAGTAGTGCCGGGAGGACGAAACCAGGAGCACCGTTTCGAAATGAACCCACAGGGTTCACAGCGAGTTGCCGGGCCGTCGTGGCGCAGCGGAGACGCCCGGTAATGCCCCAAAAATTCAGGCCGCACCCGGAACGCGTGCCAGCAAGTGTCGACGGTGTGTGGCGCGGCCGAAAATTTCAATCATCACGCGCGGCGGGGATTTTGCCGTGGAATCTGGCATCCCTGGCGGGATGCAAAATGATTTTTTGGCGGCTTTCCGTGGGTCTGGCGACCCACGGCTACTCGCTGCGAACCCTGCGGGTTCGGATCACGAGGCGAGCCACAAATTGATCCACGCACGCATGCGACGTGAACCCGAAGGATCACACATGAACCCGGCGGGTTCGGGATCGGGCACCAACTTACTTTACCGCCAGGCGAGTTACACGGAGCAATTCCTCAACTGTCGTGTGACCTTGAACGGCTTTGAGGATGCCGTCCTCGAACATGGTTTTCATGCCACGTTCCTGGCCGAGGCGGAGGAATTCCGGCGCGCCCACTCGTTTGAGGATCGGATCGTGGAACCGGTCATCGACCATCATCAGCTCATAGATGCCGATGCGGCCTTTGTAACCGGTCTGGTTACACGCGGCGCAACCTGCGCCCCGCCACAATCTTGGGGGATACCCCGCAGGAGGAGTGATCTTGGAATGCTGAAAAATCTTTTCGGGTTGTTCCACTTCTTCTTTGCAGTGGGGACAAATGGTTCGCACCAACCGCTGGGCGAGCACCCCCAGCAAACTGGCCGGCAACAGGAAGGGATCAACGCCCATGTCAATGAGCCGCGGAATAGCTCCCGCCGCATCGTTGGTGTGGAGAGTCGAAAAGACAAGGTGCCCCGTCAGGGCGGCGCGCACCATCAGTTGCGCGGTTTCGGTGTCACGTGTTTCACCCACCAGGATGATGTCCGGGTCCTGGCGCAATAAAGCCCTCAAACCGCTGCTGAACGTCAACCCGGCTTCCTCGTGAACTTGAGTCTGCCGCACCAGCGGCATCCGGTACTCGATCGGATCCTCGAGCGTGAACGTGCTCACCTCCATCGTGCTCACCTGCTTGAGCACGGCATAAAGAGTCGTGGTTTTGCCGCTGCCGGTCGGGCCGGTGACCAGCACAACCCCGTAAGGTTTGTTCAGCACGTCCCGAAATTGTTCCTCCAGCTCGGGAGTAAATCCCAAGGAGGAGAGGTCCAGGATTTGGCCGCTCGGATCGAGAATACGGGCAACAATGTTTTCGCCGTGACTGGTCGGCAGGCTGGAGACGCGCAGATCCACCTGGCGTCCGCCCACGATAATGGAAGCCCTGCCGTCCTGGGGGATCCGCGTTTCGGCCAGGTCGAGGTCAGCCAGGATCTTCATCCGCGTGGTGACCGCCGATTGCATGGCTTTAGGGATCAGCACGTCCTGGGAAAGCACTCCGTCGATGCGGGTGCGCACCCGCATCATGCGTTCTTCGGGTTCGAAATGAATATCGCTGGCGCGGGTGTTGACCGCGCGCGTGATGATTTGGCGAACCGCGCGAATGACCGGCGCGTCCTCGTCCTTGTTGGCCATGCGGCCGAGGACCTCTTCGAGGGACTGAACCTTTTGCCGGTCTTTTTCCTCGAGGACTTTGTCGATGGATTCACCGAGGGTGTCCGGGGTGTAGTAAAGCTCGAGGCAGTTGAGAATGTCGCGCTCAGGCGCGGTGACCACTTCGATGCCCAACCCGGTGACCTGCCGAAGCGTGTCGACAGCGTTGACATCGAAAGGATCCGCCAGCGCAACGGTCAATGTTCCGTTCCGGCGTGAAACGGGCATGCTGACACATTTGCGCGCAACGTCCAATGGGACCAGCGACAGGACGTTGCGATCGATGGCGGTCTCGTTCAGATTTATCGCGCTGCTGCCCGCCTGCCGCCCGAGGAACTCGGCCAGAGCTTCCGGTGTGATAAATCCCAACTGAACCAGGATTCGGGCCAGAGAACCCCCGTTGCGCTGCTGCTCACGCAAAGCGAGCTGCAGTTGGACATCCATGAGCAAGCCACGGGAAACCAACTGGTCACCGAAAAGGGTTTTTGGCTGTAGTGCGACCATGGCAGCGAAGCTGTCGCCTTTCGTCTTTGGTAACTTATCGATGTGTAATGTAAACGTACACCGTTACGGGGCCGCTCCCGCCGCCGACGCTATATTCGACGCGACCTTTGGTGTCGGAAGCTCCCGGGGCAGCACCTAAAGCGAGGCCATCGATACGGTCATTGAGATCCTTTGCATCGGCCTGGCTGACGTTTAACATCACAGCCTCGATGAGGTAACTGGCATTGGTCGAAGTGGCAACGGTGTTGCCGTCGAGCATATACCCCGCTCCCCCGTTTCCGATGGGACCGGTGCCGTTGCCTTTGACCAACTGAATTACGGCGTTGGTCGGCGATGGGTCTCCGCCGGCGATTCTCGCGGAGAAGGGTTTATCGAGCAGCCCTTCGGGCATCAACACCCCTGTGTCGTAGCCCACATACGTTGTGGTGCTGCCCTGAAATATGTTCGTTTGCCCAAATAGCAATTCAAAGTTGCCATATTTGCCAAAGTGGTCGGCGGCGGCGGTCTTAATGGTTTCGCAGGCCACTGCCGTGGAGTTCACCCGCGCACTGTTGATCGCTTCAAACACGCGCGGGATGAGCATCGAGGCCAGAATAGCGATAACGGCCAGGACGCCTATCATCTCGATGAGCGTGAAGCCAGAACGGGAGGTGAGGGCCGTTCGATGGCCGCGGTAGGTCGGTAATTTCATTTTTGCTCTTTTGCTGTTTGCTGGTCTTTTTTTGTCTGGTTCAGAGGCGCCCATTTTCCAATAACGGCGCGGGCAGCCACCGGGTATCTACCCTATTATGGATATGCGACGGTCCAAAGCAATCCCAATGAGTACTGAAAAATTTCATCCGTACCATTACGGCACGTCCTGAATCACAAACTCAATCGCGACAACAACTTACTTTAGTACGTTTGCACCTCCGGCAGCGGAATTTCCGTACCCTCATGGATAATGTGGGGCGTAACGAAAATTACCAGTTCCTTCTTTTGGTCATACATGAAGGTCCCGGTGAACAGTTTGCCCAGCAGAGGAATGTCGCCCAGGAACGGGACCTTGGTTTCATTCCTTGCCTTTTCTGTCTGAATCAGACCGCCGATGACCACGGTTGTGCCGTCCCGAACCCGGACGATGGTCGAGGCTTGCTTGGTGTCGAGGTCGGGGGCGGTGGTACCGCCGCTTCCGTTGCCCGAGAGCGAGCTTGTGGAATTCGTGCCGCTGCCCGCGTTGCCGCTGGGCTGAACAATCACCGCCTTAAGACTGGTAAGCACCGGTGAGATGTCGAGGGATACCCAGTCATCGGACGAAATTTGCGGGGTGATAGACAAGATTGTGCCGACGGTGATGGAAGTCACCAGGCTCTGCTGCAGCGCGGTCTGCCCGTTGAGCCCCGGAAGAAAGCTCGTGCTCGAGTTAAAGAAAGGCACTTCTTCACCCACTTTGATGAGCGCAGTTTGATTATTCAAAGTGCGCAGTCGCGGGGTGGAAATAACCTGCACGGTGCCCTGCTCTTTCAGGGCGTTGACGGCGGCCTCAGTATTGAAGTTTTGAAAAACCAATGACGACAAGTTGCCCCCGGAGGCAGTCGAAGCGGAGGTGCCGACGACACCGAAGCGGTTAAGGCCTCCGATCGAGGAGTCCAGGAGTTGGGCTCCGCCGTTGGCTACGGGCAGAGTGGCGCCGCCGAAAGCCAAGGTTCCGCTGTATGCTTTGGCGATGTGGACCCAATCGATGCCGAATTGGAACTGGTTGTTGAGGGTCACATCGTACAGGCGCGCCTCGATGTCCACCTGGCGGTGGATGCTCGTGCGCACATTGGTGAGGTAGGCCTCAACGCGCCGCAGCGCGGAGGGCCGGTCGGTGACCTGGATAATGCCGGCGGTTTTGTTGATGGAAAGAGAGGTCTGGCCCGATGGCGTCAGCATGAACTTGAGTTCCTCGACGAGTTCTTTCCAAAAGTCCGTGGTGTTATCGGCCACGACATTGACAGAGGAACTGCCCGAGCTGAACACGCTTCCGCCTCCACCCGAAGTGCCCAAACCACCCCCGAGCCCGCCACCAAGTCCCCCCCCGCCGCCACCGCCGCCGCCGCCGCCAAATCCGCCTCCCATGGTTCCTGAACCCAGGGTCGCCGAATTACGGCCAATTCCGGCCCTGGACAGCCGCAGGTAATCCACGTTGAAGATGCGCGTCTCGGTGGCATGAACGCGGATGAGGCTGCCCTGTTGCTGCCAGGTGCAATCGCTGGCTTCGAGCAACGCGCGCATCATGAGATTCAAAGGCAGATCGCGCACGTCCAGGGTGACGGTTCCGGAAACGTCATTGTCCGGGACGATGTTCAGATTATTGGCTTTGGCGAAGGTAGCCAGGGCTGAGCGCAGGTCCAGGTCGGTGGCCTGGAAGGCGTACACGGTTTTGTTGGTCTCAAGTTCGAGCGGCGGCGCGGGTGGAGGCTGGATGACCACGGGAGCTTCGCGCGGCGGCGGGTTGGCGGCCGGGGCGGCGACCACCGGTTGCGCCGGTGAGGTTACACCGGGTATGTCGCTGAAGGTCGGTTCCTTTTTTGACGCAGCCGACGCAGTGGTGAGGCACGCGCCGGGGATTATTGAGCTGAGTCCGGCAATAACGGCGAGGTGGCTGAGGACCGAACGGCGCAGACAGTGGTGTGTGTTCATAGATTAGGTTCTGTTGTGGTGAATCAAAAAAGAGCTCTTAAGACAATAAAAAACGTGTCGGTCCCCCTCTCCTCCATTGGAGGAGAGGGCCGGGGAGAGGAGGCGCTTTATCGTACGCCCAAGCCCGTTCTGCCTTACCATAGTCCTATCCCTCCTCTCCCTGACCCTCTCCTCCAAACGGAGGAGAGGGAACGGGCCCGCTGGAATTGAAATCACATTTTTATCTGATGCGGCTCGGCCGAGGCGGGTGATTTTCAAGCGCACAGGAATTAGGGGCCGGGCTTGGCCGGCTGGAACGTGGGATTCGGGAGCACCACAGGACCCTTGCTAAGCAAACCGAGCCGTTCCCTCCTGCGGGGGCCTTGAAACCAGACTTCGTCCGATTCGATACGAATGATCTTGAAGCCGGCGATTTCGTCGCCGACCTGGTGAACGGCATTATTGATGACAGCCAACCGGCTGCCGGTCTGGTCCCAAATGGCGTTCAACTTCCATTTCGAGACCGGCGAA
>DATGLT010000021.1:0-26061 GCA_035294005.1 Verrucomicrobiia bacterium | reverse complement strand
CACCCCCGGCGACCTGGGATTCCGCGCCTGGCAAACCCGCTATGCCAAAATTGGAGTGTTGATCTGCTGGGACCAATGGTACCCGGAGGCGGCCAGGCTTACCGCGATGCAAGGCGCTGAAATCCTGTTCTATCCCACGGCCATTGGATGGCATCCGTCTGAAAAGGCCGCACTCGGCCAGCGACAGCACGACGCCTGGGAGACCATTCAGCGGGCCCACGCGATCGCAAACGGCTGCTATGTGGCAGCCCCGAACCGAATCGGTCACGAAGAGCTCTCGGAGGATGGGATCGAATTTTGGGGACAAAGCTTTGTCGCCGGGACTTCCGGCGAGATCCTTGCCAGGGCGTCTGCCGACAAAGAGGAGGTGCTCATCGTGCCTGTCGATCTTTCCCAGGTGGACGCAACACGAACACATTGGCCATTTTTACGCGATAGGCGCATAGACGCCTACGAGGGCCTCACGAAGCGATTGATCGATTGACTGGGAACATGCGGCAGCCGGCGGTAACTCCATTTCCCACCCACACCCTCTCGCCTCTCGCTCACATGGGTCCATCCGCCTCACGTACCGGTTTGACGGGCTCTCAAATATGAAGAAAAGACTCGCCTGGGTAACCGGTGCAAGAGGCCTCATCGGGAATTACCTGGTCCAGACCACTCAAGCCTGCGCACCAGCCTTTGAAGTTATACCGCTGACGCGCGCTGATTTGGATTTGTTGAACTTTGACGCGGTGCAGGACCGGTTTTCCCGGGAACGCCCCGACGTGATCATCCATTGTGCCGCCCTGAGCCGCAGCCCCGAGTGCCAGGCCAATCCGGACCTGGCGCACAAACTGAATGTTCAACTGACCTCGATTCTTTCGCGGTTGGCTGCGGATATTCCGTTGGTATTCTTCTCAACAGACCTCGTATTTGACGGCCAAAAAGGTAATTACGACGAGACCGCCGCCCCTCGGCCCCTGAGTGTCTACGCTCAAACCAAAGTCGACGCTGAAAAAATCATCCTTTCCAATCCCAATCACACCGTCGTCCGCACCTCGTTGAACGGCGGACAGTCGCCTACCCGCGACCGCGGATTCAACGAACAAATCCGGCGCGCCTGGGAAGCCGGCAAAAACCTGACCCTCTTCACCGACGAATTCCGGTGTCCCATCGCGGCGGCGGTCACGGCGCGCGCAGTTTGGGAACTCGTAACCAGGGAACGGCCCGGGTTATACCATCTCGCCGGAAGAGAACGACTTTCGCGGTGGCAAATCGGCCAGCTCATGGCCGCGCGCTGGCCAAAGTTCCAATCCCAGATCGCTCCCGGCTCGGCCGCCGATTATCCGGGCGCACCCAGGTCACCGGACACCTCGCTCAACTGCGATAAGATCCAAGCCCTCCTTTCGTTTCCGCTCCCCGGCTTGACGGAGTGGCTGGCTGCTCATCCAGATGAAGAATTCTAGCCAGAGACGCCGTCGCGGCAGATGAAGCCGATGCCGTATCGCGGCCGGCTGGCGCCGTCGCCCACAGGTCTTCTCCATTTGGGCCATGCCCGCACGTTCTGGAAAGCGCAGGAGCGCGCCCAAGCGGCTCATGGTGTTCTGGTGTTGCGGATCGAGGACCTGGATCGCTCGCGCTGCCGCCCCGAGTTTGTTGCGGCAATGTACGAAGATCTCCAATGGTTCGGCTTTCACTGGCAGGAAGGTCCCGACATTGGAGGCCCCTTCGCTCCGTATTCTCAGAGCGAACGGGGCGACTTGTATCGCGCCGCCCTGCGACAACTTCAAAAAGAAGGTTTCGTCTATCCTTGCCGTTGTTCACGTCAGGACGTGCTCAGGGCCTTGCAGGCGCCACACGTTGGAGACGAGGAACCGATCTATCCCGGCACCTGTCGTCCAAAGGGCAATGCACGATTCGCCGTCGAAGCCGTGCAGTTGCAGAGAGATTCGGAGCAACGGGTCAATTGGCGATTCCGGGTGCCTGACGGTGAGACGATTTCGTTTCTCGATGGGAATTGCGGCGAGCAATCCTTCACCGCTGGAAAAGACTTTGGTGACTTTATTATTTGGCGTCACGATGACATCCCCGCCTACCAACTGGCGGTCGTTGTCGACGATGCCGCCATGCAGATCACGGAAGTCGTGCGCGGTGAAGACCTGCTCATGTCAACCGCCCGCCAGCTGCTGTTATATCGGGCGCTGAACTTGCCGCCTCCTCAGTTCTACCATTGTCCCCTCGTAACGGACGCCATTGGCGTTCGCCTTGCGAAGCGGCACGATTCGCTCAGCCTTCGCTCATTGCGTGTCAGGGGCGCAGACCCTGAGAAACTGAGGTAAGGAGAAAAGCGGAAATCTGAACGTTTAGCTGCCTTGACGGGTTGCTTCAACTTCTTTAGGTTTTCTTAACCATGCAGCCAGGTCTTCTACAATTCAAAAAGGAAAATCCAATGAACCTCCCCCTGTCAGAACTAACCCGTCGTCAATTTCTGTCCCGCACGGCCATGACCGTCGCTGGCGCCACGCTCGGAGCCGCGCTGGTGGACTCGGCGCGCGCTGCGGCCGGCAAAATCCCGGTTGGGCTCCAGCTTTACTCGCTTCGTGAGCAGTGCAAAACCGACCTGCCAGGTATGTTGAAAGCCGTTTCAAGTATCGGCTACAAAGGCGTCGAATTCGCCGGTTACCATGGGCGAACCGCCACGGAACTGAGGAAAATGCTCGACGATAACCATCTCGTGGCCTGCGGTACGCACACTCCATACGAATCCGTTCTGCCGGATAAACTCCAGGAAACCATCGAATTCAATCGCGTCATCGGAAATAAATTCCTGATCGTGCCGTGGATGACCGCCAAGTCGAAACAGGAATGGCAGGACAAAGCCAAGCTCTTCAATGAGGTTTCGGCGAAATTGAAGCCCGAAGGAATGTCGGTCGGTTACCACGCCCATGCGCATGATTTCGAGAAGTTTGATGGTCAGTCCGCCTGGGACATTTTTTTCGGCCAAACTAAACCCGAAGTCATCATGCAGTTGGACACCAGCAATTGCCGCGAAGGCGGGGCAGACCCGGTGGCAGTTCTTCATAAATATCCGGGTCGCGTCCGCAGCATTCATCTCAAGGCGTATGGTGCCGGCCCCGATGCCGTCATTGGAGAAGACAAAGTCAATTGGCCCGAAGTATTCGCGTTTTGCGAGAGCAAAGGCGGAACTCAATGGTACGTGCTGGAACACGAATCCAGCAGCGATCCGCTTAAGGCCGTCGCGCGCAGTTTCGAGGCACTCAGGAAATTAGGCAAAGTCTGATACGGAAAAGGCGCGGTGATTGACTGGTTGCCTTCCGCGGGGCTTTTTTGGCGCTTGACACTTTTCCGCATCCGTCATATTGTCCTATGACAGTAGGGCAATATGCTCCTTCAGATTAATTTTAAGTCCGGCAAACCTGTCTATTTGCAGGTGGTCGACCAAATCAAGGCCGCGGCCGCTTCCGGTGCCGTGCAGAGCGGCGAGCCGCTCCCCTCGATCCGTCCTCTCGCCGAGGAATTGCGCGTTAACCGAAACACGATTGCCAAGGCCTACACCGAATTGGAAAACCAGGGCATTATCGAAACGCTGCCCGGCAAGGGGTGCTTTGTGAAGCCGAACAACTCGCCGCTCAAAAAGGAAGTGCGGCGCAAGCTGTTAACCGAGGAGATCGATCACGTGATTGTGCAGGCACATCATCTGCAGGTGCCTCCGGATGAGTTTTTGAACCTGGTGCGCGAACGGCAGGCAGCAATGCAAGAGCGACAGAACAGCCACGACAAGGGATTATGAACAACACCACTCCGGCAATTGAGATTAAAGATTTGGTGTACACCTACGGCCGCTCCGATGCCGTGCACGGCCTGAACCTGACGGTTCCGGCGGGAGGTTGTTACGGGCTTTTTGGCCGGAATGGGGCCGGCAAAACGACGACCATGAAGTGCCTCCTCAATCTCTTGCGGCCCCGTTCGGGAATCGTGCGGCTGTTCGGGATGGACCCGGCGAAGCAGGAGGTTGAGGTGAAGCGCCGGCTTGCGTATGTCCCCGATTACGTTGCCTTTTATCCGTGGATGAGCGTGCGCGAGACGCTTGATTATCTCGCCTCGTTTCGAGCTCACTGGAACCGGGACACAGAGCGGGGCTTGCTGGACAGGTTTCAACTCGATCAACGCCAGCAAACCTCGACGCTTTCAAAAGGCCAAAAAACGCAGGTTGCACTTGTGGCGGCGATTTGTCCTGAACCGGACTTGCTGCTGCTGGATGAGCCGACCTCGGGGCTCGATCCGATTGTCCGTCGCGAATTCATTGAAACGGTCATTGGGGCTTACCAGGAAAGCGACCCGGGGAATCGAACGATTCTGGTTTCCACGCATCTGATCAGTGAGTTTGAGGGTTTGATCGACGAGTTCACGATCATGAACAAAGGCCGCGAAGTTCTGACCCTCGGGGCCGATCAGGCAAGGGACCGGTACCAGAAGATTCGCGCGCGGTTTGCGACAAACGCGCCGGAGACCACCTTTCCGGGAGCGCTCCGCCAGCGGCGCAACGCCCGGGAGCTGGAGATCATCGCCAATGGGGGCGGGCCCGAAATCCTGGATCAACTTCGACGCTTGTCTCCGGAGTCACTGACCACGGAGGCGTTAACGCTTGAAGAAGTATTCATAGCAACGCTTCAATGAATAATCCCCAGCCTGGTATGCAACTGGTGAAAGAGTTCCGCCCCATACTGCTGCCCTGGATCGGAGCAGTGATCGCCGGATCGCTGATTGTCTTAAAGCCTTTGGTGGATGGAGTGGGTCTTGAAACACTATTGATCATGGTCGTCTCGTACGGCTTTCTGGGCGGACTGGCGCTCGTTCCGACCATGGTTTTCGGACAGGAAGTCCACGATCGGACGTTGTCATTACTTCTGGTTCAACCGGTGGGCCGTTCGCGCATTTGGCGGCAAAAGATGCTCGTCGCAGCCGGAGCGGTGATTGCCGGCGTGGGTGCGGAGGTTGCCTTGTTGGCAGGGATTTCAACGTGGTACCCCGGTGGCGAGTTATGGGAAGCCGTGCAGACCAGTTTTCGCGGAGAGCAACTGTTCCTGTCGGGAGTTTTCCTGGTCGCAACGGTTTGTTCCTCCGGGTTTTGGACGTTAGAGGCGGGTTCGATAGTGGGCGGAGTTGTTTTTGCCACGGCGAGCCAGCTGGTCACCGCGTTGGCGCTGGTACCGGTCTGGGAAAGAATCCGGAGCTACGACGATCCATTTAGGGACCCCCTGAATTTCATAATCATCGGAGTAATGGGACTGATCTATTCTGGCCTATTCCTTTGGTTGGGCTGGAGAAAATTCGTCCGACTGGAGCTCAGGGATGCGCGATCGGTGGCATCTGGAAACAGCTCCTCGCTTGCCCGGAGGTGGCCGGCAAGGGCGCTGCTGGGATCCCGCCCGGAGAGCCCCGTGTTGAACCTGGTCCGAAAAGAAATTTGGCTGCAGAAGCCGATTGCCCAATTGGCGGGCGCGTTTGTGGTGTTCTGGTGCGGCGTCGTGGTGCTCCAGCGCCTGCGCCCGAACCAGGACATCACTTACCTTTTCGATGTGGTGACCTGCCTGTTTGCTCCCGTGAGCGCACTGCTGGCCGGTTGTATTTCCCTGGGCGAGGAGCGCTCATTGAACCTGAGCCTGTCTCAGATGGCATTGCCGTTTTCAGCGCCCGCCCAGTGGCTGCTGAAGCTGCTGGTTTCCCTGGGAACCGCAGCGGTGCTTAGCCTGGGCTTGCCGATCCTGCTTTTTGCCATCACCGGCGGGATCCTTGAGCTTCACGGCAGCGGACTCATGAATCCGAAAGATGAGGGTATCTTAGGCCTCGGTCTTGTTTCAGCGCTGATGTTCCTTTTGGGCTTTTGGGCAAGCACCTTATCGGGGAACACGGTCCGAGCCGCAATAGTAGCGATTGTTGGCGTGATCACGCTGCCAGCTTTGGCGTTACTCGGGATTTATTGGGGCACACTTTTCCTCAAAGCTGAAGGGATTGGATCGCAAAATGAACAGATCAAGGCCGGTCTCTGGATCACTGCAGCCGGTGCGCTCATCCTGATGCTGAGCCAGAGCCTGATCCAGTTCCGGAGATGGCAAGGAGGCAGATCTCAGCTTCTCTCGTACTCACTCCTCCTGGCCGGGGTCGTCCTGTTCGTCGCCGTCGGCACCGCATCACTTGGCTTTTTGATGCTGTGACCTGTGGCTTCGCTCCGGTGGCGTCCTGCCTGTATTTCGCTGGACGAGGAACGAGCGGATTACATGTTTTGTATGATATTATCTCCGAACTGGGAACACTTCACCTCGGTAGCGCCCTGCATCTGGCGGGCGAAATCGTAGGTAACGCGTTTGGAAGCGATGGCGCCATTCAGTCCCTTGAGGATTAACTCCGCCGCCTCGATCCACCCCAGATAACGGAACATCATCTCACCGCTCAACACGACGCTGCCCGGGTTGACTCGGTCCTGGTTCGCATATTTGGGAGCCGTGCCATGGGTAGCCTCAAAAATCGCGTGGCCTGAAACGTAATTAATATTTCCTCCGGGCGCGATCCCGATTCCGCCAACCTGCGCGGCCAGCGCATCGCTCAGGTAATCCCCATTCAGATTAAGCGTGGCGATCACGTCGAAATCCTCCGGCCGGGTTAAAACCTGCTGCAATGTGATGTCAGCAATCGAATCCTTCACAACTATGCCTTGCGGCAGTTTGCACCAAGGACCGCCGTCAATCTCGGATGCTTTGAACTCGCTCTTGGCCAACTCGTAGCCCCAATCACGAAATGCCCCTTCGGTGTACTTCATGATGTTGCCCTTGTGGACGATCGTGACGCTCTTGCGCTTTTGGCGGATCGCATACTCGATGGCCGCGCGCATCAACCGCTCCGTTCCAGGACGGCTTACCGGTTTTATTCCGATACCCACCTGGTCCGCCGCCTGGCCCGCAAACCGGATTTTTTTCACGGCCGCCGGCAACTCGCGTTGAAGAAACTCCAGGATCTTTTTCGCTTCCGGGCTGCCGGCCTGGTAATCGATCCCCGCGTAGATGTCCTCTGTGTTCTCCCGGAAAATGACCATGTCCACCTTTTCGGGATGCTTCACGGGCGAAGGCACGCCCTGAAAGTATTGAACGGGCCGCAGGCACACATACAGGTCCAGCAACTGACGCAGAGCCACGTTGAGCGAACGGATCCCTCCGCCGACCGGCGTGGTCAACGGCCCCTTGATGCCGACCAGGTATTCTTTGAAGGCGTCGACGGTGTCGTCCGGGAGCCAATTGTCGAATTTGTTCTTGGCTGTTTCACCCGCGAACACCTCAAACCAGGACACCTTTCGTTTGCCGCCATAAGCTTTGGCCACTGCCGCATCAAACACCCGTTGGCTGGCTGCCCAGATATCCGGGCCTGTGCCGTCTCCTCGAATAAACGGCAGAATAGGCTGATCCGGCACATTCAATTTGCCGTTTTGAATTGAAATCTTGCCACCGGCGGGCGGTGTAACGTCTCTGTAGGCCATGTTTCGCTTTCGGTTTTACGTTTGGAAATTAACGAGCTTTGACAGATACCGTCCAACGACGATAAAGCAAGCATAGAGATCTCCCCGACAGAGCCTCGTTAAGAGGATCCGCTGCCGCGATTCACCCGCAGGGTGCTGAGACACCGCCCCCACCCTGCCCTCAGGCAACCACGCTTTCGCGCAACGACGGTGTGTGACCGAATTCCGCCAGTACCTTGCTGACGATGTTTTCGACGGTGAGGCCGTATTTTTTGCGGAGGTCATCAACACTGGTAGCGTGTTCGATAAACTGGTCGGGCCATCCGATCTGAATAACCGGAGTGGTAATGCGTTTCTCGTTGTAGAACTCCAGGACGGCGCTGCCGTAGCCGCCCATCAGGACGTGGTCTTCGAGGGTAACAATAACCTCAGCGGCGTGTCCGAAGAATTCCGTGGTCCCGGCGTCCAAGGGCTTGATGAAGCGCGGGTTGACAATCGCCACGTCGTAGCCCTCGGCCTCGAGGCGCGCCGCAGCCTGGCTGCCCAAACGCATCATGTTGCCCAGCGGAAAGAGAGCCACTTTGCGCCCGCCGTTGTTGCGGAAGTTTTGAACAACCTCAGCCTTGCCAACCTCGAGCAAGCGCGGCTGTTCTTTTATGGGCACACCTTCGGCCGGACCGCGCGGGTAACGAATGAAAGTCGGGTGCCGCTCGTGCGATGCGGTGAACATCATGTCCACCAATTCATCCTCATCTTTTGGCGCCATGAGAGTGCAATTGGGGACATGGCGCAGATAAGCGATATCAAAAAGACCGTGGTGCGTTGGGCCGTCCTGGGCGGACAAACCCGCCCGGTCCATACAGAAGATCACCGGCAGGTCCTGGAGCGCGGCATCATGAACGATGCAATCGTAAGCTCGCTGCAGGAACGTGGAATAAATCGCGCAAACCGGGTGAAAACCCATGGTCGCCATGCCGCAGGCGAAAAGAACCGCATGTTCCTCGGCAATGCCGACATCGTAGTAACGATCTGGCATGGCTTTCTCCAGGATTTTGAGACTGGTTCCGCTGGGCATTGCCGCGGTGATACCGACAATCGTGTTATCTTTTTGGCACAGCTTGACCATCGCCTGGCCGAACACATCCTGCCAATTGGGAGGGGTTCCTGGCTTGGTCGGCAATGTCGCGCCGGTGGCGACGTCATATGGTCCGAGACCGTGAAATTTCTCGGGATTCTTTAATGCCGCTTCAAATCCTTTGCCCTTTTTGGTCAGGATGTGAATCACGATTGGATGATCGCAGGACCTGGCAAATTCAAGCGTGTTGATCAGCAAAGGCAGATTGTGCCCATCAATCGGCCCGAGATAGCGCAGCCCCATCTCTTCGAAGATCAGGCTGCTTCCATACCCGCCCCGGCCGTCGCTTTCGGCTGTGCTCGGGCTTGGATGAAGCGCCACTTCGTTCAGCGCGCTTTTAAAGCCTTCCTCCGCTTTATGCGCCAGCTTCAGCGCCACTTCGCCCTTGGGCAACCGACGCAGGAACCGCTCGAAGTCCTTCGCCAGCTTGTTGTAAGAGGGATGCGTAATCAGCTTGTTGAGGTAACTGGAGATGGCCCCCACGTTCTTGGCAATGCTCCATTCATTGTCATTGAGAACGCCAATAAAGCGCTTGGTGGTTTGGGCCACGTTGTTCAACGCCTCAAAAGAGATGCCGTTGGTCAGGGCGGCGTCCCCAAAAATCGCCACCACATTCTCATCAGTTCCGCGCTGGTCCCGAGCGGCGCAAATCCCTAGGGCCGCCGAGAGGGCGGTCCCGGCGTGAGCCGCGCCGTAGCAGTCATGCTCGCTCTCGCTACGTAGCGCGAACCCGCACAGGCCCCCGGTGCTTCGGATCGTATCAAATCGATCTCTCCTGCCGGTGAGGATCTTATGAACATAACTCTGATGACTGACGTCCCAGATAAACTTGTCTTTGGGTGTGCTGAAAACGTAGTGCAACGCTATCGTCAACTCCACCACGCCGAGATTCGGTCCGAGGTGTCCGCCATTTTTGGACAGCCCAGTGATCATCTCCTGCCGAATCTCGTCCGCCAATTTTGAGAGTTGCTCGCCGGTCAATTTCTTGACATCGGCGGGGCTCTTTATCAGTTCGAGATATGGGCTCATAGTGGATCTGAATCTCCTGGCGAAATGGGCTTAAGCTTCATTTCGCCCGCGGCGTTCCTTTCCAATTGTTGGATTTTCAACTCGGCTTCGGCCAGTTTTTGCTGGCAGACACGCGACAATTGCGTGCCTTCTTCGTACTTCCCGAGCAGGCTTTCTAAAGGCAAATCCTCCGACTCCATCGCTTCAACGATGGATTCGAGCTTCTTCAAAGCTTCTTCGAAAGGCAGATCGGAGGCTTTGGCGGGGTCGTTCGCGCCCGCATTCTTCTGAGAACTCGCCACAACGCGGACACTAAAATAAATCTACGGGCGCGTCTAGCCCCGAGATTTCACGCAAATTTCGACGAACCGCCACAGACAGCTCACGACTAAGGCCCCCGATCTTTCTCATTTGTGACAAACGCGACAGGCCCCTGATTGCGCCACTGCTCGAGGCCACCATGAGCGGCCATGGGGCCGGACACGGCAAGGTCCGCCCGGTCCGAGTCATCTTGAATCAAACGCATGCGGGGCGTAACCTCCGGCAAACCTTAACCAACGCAAGCCTATGCGGTCATTCGAAAGCCTCAGCGAACGGGAGATCCTGGCACTGGCAATCAGCCAGGAAGAGGAAGATGCCCGTATTTACGATAATTTTGCCGATGGCCTTCGGGACCGGTATCCCGAGCAAGCGGAAAAATTCATCAAAATGCGCCAGGATGAAGATTCGCACCGGCACAGGCTGCTGGACTTATATCGAAACCGGTTCGGCGAGCACGTTCCGCTCATTCGGCGGCAGGACGTGCGCGGCTTTGTTGGGCGCCGGCCGGTGTGGCTTGTCCGGCCGCTTGGCCTCAAGGCTGTGCAAAAGGAAGCTGAGTTGATGGAGCTCGAAACCAAACGATTTTACGAGGCTTCAGCTCGGCGGGCGACGGATGTGGGGGTGAGGCAGTTGTTGGGCGATTTGGCGGAGGAAGAGCGGCATCATGCCATTGCGGCGGAGGAGCTTGTGCAAAGCAAGCTGAGCGAATCGGAGAAGGACCAACAGCGGCGGCTGTTTGTGCTGCAAATAATCCAACCCGGCCTGGCGGGGCTCATGGATGGTTCGGTTTCGACGTTGGCGCCGCTGTTTGCGGCTGCGTTTGCGACTCACAACAGCACGGACGCTTTTCGGGTCGGGCTGGCGGCGAGTTTCGGCGCTGGCATAAGCATGGGATTTGCCGAGGCTTTATCGGACGACGGGAGCCTTACCGGGCGCGGACACCCGTGGGCGCGCGGAGGCGTTTGCGGGCTGATGACGACTGTGGGAGGATTGGGCCACAGTTTGCCGTATTTGATTTCGGATGTGCACACGGCCACATGGCTGGCGGTGACGGTGGTCATCATCGAACTGGGCCTCATCTCCTGGATCCGGCACCGGTACATGGACACCCCTTGGTCATCAGCAGTCATCCAGGTGGTTTTGGGGGGATTACTGGTGTTCGGGGTGGGAATTCTCATCGGCAAATCTTAAGCGCATGGGAAAAAAGTCACGGGACGAAATTCTTGCTCAGGACCTCCGTGATTTGCATCGGCTGGGTTACGCCCAGCAGTTATTCCGTGAGATGGGTGGATTTTCAAACTTCGCCATTTCCTTCTCGATCATCTCAATTTTGACGGGAGCAATCCTGTTGTTCGGTTTTGGGCTTCGATTTGCCGGGCCGATTGTGAATTCGGTGGGGTGGCCGGTGGTAAGCCTGTTTGTGTTGTGCATCGCCGCGTCCATGGCTGAGCTGGCCTCGGCGTACCCGACAGCTGGGGGTCTGTATTTTTGGGCATATCGGTTGGGAGGCAAGCAGTGGGCATGGACGACAGCGTGGTTCAACATGATTGGGCAAGTCACGACGACAGCGGGGGTCAATATCGGAGTGGCAATGTACCTCGTCGGAGCTGTGACGCGTATGTTCAATTTGGCGTCGAACGCGAGAATCCCCTTCTTCGGCACACTTGATAACTGGTATTTCTACGTGTTTGTCATGGTCCTGGTCACGATTCCCCAGATGCTCATCAATATGCTGGGAATCAAAGTCACGGCGCGCCTTAACAGCGTCAGCGTTTGGTGGCACCTCGGTGGGGTAGCGTTGATCGCCTTTGCCCTGACGTTCTGGGGAAAAACACATCACGCACTCAGTTATGCTTTCCAGGTGGTCAAGACGACCAACCCATACGATTTCTCATCGGCGGAGATTTCAGAGGGCGTAACCGCGCCCGCGCTGTACCTCGGGAACCCGATTACACAAAAGCCGCTACTGGTGATTGCCTCCCCGCTGTTCAAGTTGTTTCCGAGCCTGGCGACCTTATATCGGACCGCGCCGCTTTGGTTGCTGTTGGGCATCGGCCTTTTGCAGGCCCAGTGGACCTATACCGGGTTCGATGCTTCCGCGCACATGGCCGAGGAAACGTGCATGGCTCGGCTGAATTCGGCCTGGGGCGTATTTCTATCGGTGGCGGTGTCGGCAGCAGCCGGTTACCTCATGCTGATGGTGTTGACTCTTTCGATCACCGATATCGCGTCGACGGCAACCGACTCCTATCCCGTTTTGAAAATCGTGTATGACAACCTCCCGACATTTTTCGCGAATGCCATTGCCGTGGTGATTGCAGGAGCCATGTGGTTGTGCGGGCTCTCCAGCATCACCAGTATGAGCCGAATGTGGTTTGCTTTTGCCCGGGACGGCGGCATGCCGGGTTACGGCTTCATCCGGCAGATTCATCCCAAATGGCGAACCCCGGTCCATTCAATCCTGATGACTTGCGCGCTGGCCGTTGTGATTTTGCTGTGGTCGGGGGCCTATTACGTTGTGACAGCAATTTGCGTGGTGATGCTTTACTGGGCTTATGGGATTCCAATTCTACTGAACTTGCGCAACAAATGGCGGCGTTCCGGCGAATTCACAACCCCGGAACTGGCCGCGTGGAGTTTGAGGAAGTGGGGAAAGCCGCTGAATCTTATTTCGGTCATTTGGATCGTGCTGATTTCGGTGTTGCTCGTGCTGCCACCAAACGAACTGGTTCTTTGGACGACGCTGCTCATATGCGTTTTCATGTTCCTTTACTGGCAACTCGATGTGAAAAAGCGTTTTACAGGTCCAGCACCGGCGGATGAAGCCGAACTGCGTCGAATTGAATCCGGCTTAAAAACCCTTTGACAGCGTGCCAGACTATGAGAATTTAGCGGCGAATTGAGCGAAATATGACGAAAATACCTCTGCTTCTGTGCCTTGCAGCATCCCTAAGCTTCACTGTTTTGGGCGCTGACAAAGGCGCATCCTCAGTCGATGTGAGCAAACTTCCTCCGCCGTCCGACAAAAAAGACGTAAGTTTTGCGGCCGATATCAAGCCCATGTTCGAAAAATCCTGCGTCGGTTGCCATGGGCCGGAAAAGGCCAAGGGCAAGCTGCGCCTCGATTCACTTGAAGCCACTCTGAAAGGTGGAGAAGACGGCAAAGTTGTCGAACCCGGAAACAGCGCCCATAGCGTGCTGGTCCACAATGTGGCGCATCTTGGCGACCCTGACGACTACATGCCGCCACCCAAGAACAAGGCGGGGCTTGGCCCTCTGACTCCAGAACAGATCGGGTTAATCCGCGCGTGGATCGACCAGGGCGCGAAGTGATCCGTCTTAGGCCGTGATGGCCTAAAGCGAATCATCCGGGGGAAAACCACGGTGAAGCAACCGATGGATACGGATTTGCAGGGTCTCGTAAAGTCCCTCGGCCTGGAGAAATATCGCCGCCATATTTTCCTGTGCGCAGACCAAACCGAGCCCAAGTGCGCCGCCAAACCGGAAGGTATCGAAGCCTGGGAATACCTGAAGCGGCGATTAAAAGAACTGAATCTCGTCGGCCCCGAGCCGATGGTCTACCGGACTAAAGCGAACTGCCTGAGGGTCTGTGTGCGCGGTCCGATCGCCGTGGTTTACCCTGAGGCAGTTTGGTATCACTCGTGCAAACCGGAAGTTCTCGAGCGAATCATCCAGGAGCACCTGATTGGAGGGCGAATCGTGGAAGAATTCGCTTTTGCGAAGAACTCAGGCACGGAGCCGCCGAGGTAAGGCGGACAAAGAGCGCCAAGAAGGGTCGAATCCACCCGGTTACCTCGGGGACTACGCCAGAGAACGACCAGGCGTTTGAATCCGCTTTAAGCCGGCAGCTTATCGATCTTTGCGGCGAGAACGAAATCGCTTTCGGTTAACCCATCAATTTTGTGGGTCCAGATCGTAACTTTGACTTTGCCCCAGGACAGATAAATATCCGGGTGATGTCCTTGCTGCTCGGCTAACTCTCCAACCTTGTTGGTGAAGGCAAGCGCCTGGCGAAAGTCTTTGAACTTAAACTCCCGCTCAAGGTGATGTTCGTTAATGACACCCCAGCTGGGATTCAATTCCTTGGATAATCTTTCCAGGTCCGGGCCTTTAAGGGCGGGAACGCCGCCTTTGCAGGGGACACATTCTTTGTCAGCGAGTGAAGGCATATTGGATACTTTTGTTATTGCCACCACAACACTAGCACGAAAAACGAACCCTCACATCATTTCAGCAGCGAGGACGCGAACGGTTTCGTCCAAAGTCGTTTGACCTGTGATGGCGCGGTGCAGTCCGTTCTGCCACAAAGTGCGCATGCCGTGCTGGACGGCGATTTCTTCCAGGGCGGAAGTGGGCAATTTCTTCAGGACGGCTTCGCGGAATGGTTCGTTGGCCAGCAACAATTCACTCACCGGCAGCCGGCCTGAGTAGCCGGTTTGGGCGCACTGATCGCAACCGGCACCGCGCCGGAATTGGGCCTGGCCGATCAGATCTTCAGGCACCATCTTCAACTGGCTGTGCGGGGGTTCATGAGATTGCGAGCAGTTCGGACAAACCTTGCGAACGAGTCGCAACCCCATCACGGCAATAACGCTCGAAGCCAGCATGAACGGCTCGATTTCCATGTTGATGAGCCGGGTAAAAGCCCCGGCTGAAACCCCGGCGTGAATGGTGCTGATCACCAAATGCCCGGTCAACCCGGCTTGCACAGCGATCGCGGCAGTTTCCGCGTCTCGAATTTCGCCGACCATGATGACTTCAGGGTCCTGGCGCATGATGCTGCGCAGGGCCATTGCGTAGGTGAAATTCTGGGCTGGATTAATCTGGGTCTGGCTGACCATCGGCAGGTTAAATTCAACCGGGTCTTCCACAGTGCTGATGCTGATGCTGGTGCCCTCTCGTTGCATGATGTGGCACAAAGCCGAGTACATCGTGCTGGTCTTGCCCGAGCCGGTTGGCCCGGTAAAGAGCATGAGGCCGCTGGTGCGCTTGAGCGCGCGAAGAAGTCCTTGCAGCGTTGAATCTTCAAACCCAAGCGTTCCAAGGTCAAACCTCCTGTCTCTGGGATCAAACAGGCGAATCACAATTTTTTCACCCCGCGTCGTCGGGAAAATGGAAATTCGCAACTGAACATTGTCAAGCTCAGGCCCGCCTACCGCCGTGCCGTCCTGCGGCATTCCAGCCTGGTAAGTGACGAGGTTAGACATGACTTTGAAACGCATGGAGATCTTGTCCAACAAATCCAAAGGCAGGTGCGCCAGCTCCATGAGTACGCCATTAACTCGCGCGCGAACCGCAACGGAATCTTCCCAAGGTTCAATATGCAGATCACTCGCTTTGAGATTGGTGGCGTCC
The DNA here is from genome assembly GCA_035294005.1 of Verrucomicrobiia bacterium. Classification (GTDB taxonomy): domain Bacteria; phylum Verrucomicrobiota; class Verrucomicrobiia; order Limisphaerales; family UBA8199; genus JANXQE01. Next base: position 10,711 of record DATGLT010000021.1, on the reverse strand, counting down.
TGCACCAGGCAATTCACCAGCACGCTGACTTCCAAGCCTTGAGCAGCCATCTCAGACTGGAGATATTGTATCGTATAACTCATGTAGCCGGAGTAATGGGGTTGAAAAAGGAGGCCGGTACTAGCACCGCGTGAATCCTTGAAGGCCCACTCAAGAGGGACACGTGGTTACCGCAAACCATGTTTCGCCTGGCCCGCATTGATATTCGTTTCGTTGTTTCCTTGTGGTTAGCTCTGAATCGTTTCTGTTCAGAGAATGGGTTACACGGTGCTTGACTGGAAGCAAAAAAACCGCGGCCTTCGAATTAAGACTCAGTAAACCACGCGAGCGGCTTTTGGGTCCTGGAGCGCTGAAACAAGACCGTCGGGACTTTATCCGACAACCGACCGTACTTTTCCATGTGTCTTATGAACCGATTCTTATGGACAAACGGGAGTCATTTCTGGTAACGATAATTCGACAACTAGGGGTAAATGGCCAATTTGATTATTCAGTCTCCGGGTTTCAATAACCAGGTGATTAAGCTCAACCTGGGCGTGAATCGCTTCGGGCGCGTTGCGGGCAATGACTTTGTCATCGAACATGCGACAATTTCCTCGAAGCACTGCGAGATCAGCCTCGGAAACGGCGAAGTAATGGTGCGGGATTGCGGGTCCACGAACGGCACCTACATCAACGACCAGCCGGTGATGGAAGGTACGCTCTCGGCAGGCCAGATTCTGCGGCTTGGGGACGTCGAGTTTCTGGTCGAAAACACCGAAGTGACCATAGCTATTCCCAAATTTGATGTGCCACGCAAGGCTCCGCCGGTTGTGCTAACGGACGGCGGCCTGGTTTGTCCTCGGCATAAACACTCGCGGGTAACTCATCAGTGCACTCATTGCCGTGAGGTGTTGTGCGATGAATGCGTGCACCGCCTGAGGCGACGTGGCGGCAAGCTATTGAAGTTATGCCCTTTGTGCAGTCACGAATGCACGCCGATTGGGGGCGACAAAAAGAAGAAGAAAACGTTTTTGGGCTTTTTGCAGCGCACGGTCAAACTTCCCTTCATCCGGTCCACCAAGGAAGGGGATTAGGGTCGGGGTTTCAGGTTTCAGGCTAAAATTTTCAGTAAGCTTGCAGTTTGCTGGTTCTGAAATTTTGGAGGGCGTCTTTGGATCGGCGACGAGAACCCGCAGGGTCCACAGCAGGTAGCGCGGCGTCGTAGTGCAGCGGGTACGCGGCAGCGCAGCAAAGCCACTATTTCTGAGCCTCCCCATCGGTTATTCAACATTCGTCTCCCAAGCCTAGCCATTGGCCTGCCCTCGCCTCCCCCCGTTTGCGCTTTGCAACAGTGCCTTGTTATCGTAGAAATGGCCCTTCGCTTTGCTGGCGCCCGGATATGAAACCCATTATCGAGCTCTACGACACCACCCTGCGCGATGGCAGCCAGGGTGAAGGAATCAATTTTTCTGCACTCGATAAGCTTCGGATTGCTGAAAAGCTGGATAGTTTTGGGTTTCATTACATTGAAGGGGGCTGGCCTGGGTCCAATCCCAAGGACATGGAATTTTTTACCCAGGCAGCCCGGCGCAAGTGGAAGAATGCGGACATTGCGGCATTCAGCATGACGCGGCGGAAAGGCTTGGCGGTCGAATCGGATGAGCTGATGCGGCAAGTACTGGCAGCTGAAACGCCCGTGGCGACCATTGTTGGCAAAAGTTGGCTGCTGCACGTGCACGAGGTTCTGAGGGCCAAGCCGGACGAAAACATCGCGATGATCGCTGATACGATCCGTTTCTTAAAAGACCACGGAAAACGTGTCATTTACGATGCCGAGCACGCTTTTGACGGTTACAAGGACCAACCGGAATATGCCCTGTCGACATGGCAGGCGGCCGAGCATGCCGGAGCCGAATGTGTAGTGTTGTGCGATACCAACGGCGGTTGTTTGCCACAGGAAATTTCGGAGATTGTCGGCGCAGCCCGCAAGAAACTTACCGTGCGGCTGGGTATTCACACCCACAACGACACGGGCCTCGGGGTGGCCAATGCCCTGGCGGGCTTGCAGTCGGGAGCAACGCATGTCCAGGGAACGGTCAACGGCTACGGCGAACGCACCGGCAACTGCAATATGATCACCGTGATTCCGTTGCTGCAGTTCAAGCTCAAGGAAAAGGTGTTGCCCGACAAATCCCTGCCTAGACTCAAAGAACTCTCGGAGTTCGTGGATGAGATTGCGAATGTGCGTCACGATCCCCGTCAGCCTTGGGTCGGCCAAACGGCATTCGCGCACAAAGGCGGCATGCACGTGCATGCCGTCGACCGCGTGGCGCGCAGCTACGAACATATCGATCCGGAGTCGGTCGGCAACCAGCGGCGGGTTCTGGTGAGTGACATGGCGGGGCGGACGAATATATTGATGAAAGCGGCGGAACTGGGGTTCAAGCTGGCGCCCGAGGCGCCCGAAACCCGCGCCATCACAGCAGAGGTGAAGCGGTTGGAGGGCGAAGGCTATGAATACGAAGCGGCCGAAGGATCCCTTGCGCTGCTGATCCGTAAAACACTGAAGCACCAGGAACCGCCGTTCCAAATCGAAGGTTACCACGTCTCGATGAGGCGCGACCGATCCATCTCCGTTTGCCAGGCCAGCGTTAAGGTGAAAGTGGATGGCGAAACTGAACACACGATTGCCGAGGGAGATGGCCCGGTGAACGCTCTGGACGGCGCGTTGCGGCGTGCCCTGATCAAATTTTTTCCCCAATTAAAGCGGGTGCAACTGGAGGACTACAAAGTCCGGATTCTGAACTCAACGGCCGGCACAGGCGCAAGGACCCGAGTGCTGATCGAATCCACGGATGGCAAAGAAGAATGGGGAACCGTAGGAGTTCACGACAACATCATCGAAGCCAGCGTCCAGGCATTGTCCGACAGCTTCGAGTACCGGCTTACGAAGAAATAGGAAACCACGGATGAACTCAGATGGACACGGATGACAGAGTTGATTTGACAGGGTCCGAATCCCGTCGAATGTTGCTGAAAGGAGAAACCAAAGCGATTTTGGGATGCGCTTTTGACGTCCTGAACGAGGTAGGGCCCGGGTTCCACGAGAAGATTTATGAAAATTCCCTCACCGTCGCGTTTCGCCAGAAAGGAATTCATTACGATCAACAGTGTAGCTTCCCGGTTTTGTTTCGCGGCGAATTGGTGGGCGAGTTCATTCCAGATCTTCTAGCGTTTAATGCCGTCATTGTGGACACCAAGGTTGTGGAACACATTTCGGATCATGACAGAGGCCAGATGCTGAACTACCTGAGAGTTACCCGGAAGCGAGTAGGGTTGATTTTGAATTTCAAACAACCCCGCCTCGGGTGGGAACGCTTGGTACTGTAATGAGCCGAAAATCCAGAGCCGTGTCGAACGTCCGTCTTTTTATCCGTGTTCATCGGTGTTCATCCGTGGTTAAATAGTTTATGCCTGAGATTCCGAAAGCTTACGAGCCCAAGGCTGTAGAGGAGCGGTGGTATGAGTTCTGGCTGAGTAATGACTGCTTCGTGGCTAACCCGCAGTCGGTCAAGCCGGGCTACTCGATTGTCATTCCACCTCCAAATGTCACCGGCGTGCTGCACATGGGGCATGTCCTCAACAACACCATCCAGGACATTCTCTCGCGGAAAGCGCGCATGGAGGGCAAGGAGGTTTTGTGGCTCCCGGGAACCGACCACGCGGGGATAGCCACTCAGGCAGTCGTGGAAAAGACGCTGCGCAAGCAGGGTGTCATGAAACATCGGGATGACCTGGGCCGTGAAACATTTCTTGAACACGTGTGGGCCTGGAAAGAAAAGCACGGCGGAATCATCATCCAGCAACTCAAGAAGCTGGGTTGCTCATGCGACTGGTCCCGGGAGCGGTTCACAATGGACCCCGCGTATTCGCGCTGCGTTCAACAAGTCTTTGCGGCGCTGTACAAGAAGGGCCTGATCTATCGCGGAAAGCGCATGGTCAACTGGGACCCGGCGGCGCGGACGGCGTTGTCGGATGAAGAAGTCGAAATGGTCGAAGAAAAAGGGCAGCTATGGCATTTGAAATATCCGTTGGTTCAGGAGAACGGAGAAATTGAAGCAGACAAGTTTGTTGTAGTGGCGACAACAAGGCCCGAAACCATGCTCGGCGACGAGGCGGTGGCAGTCAATCCGGCTGACCCCCGCTACACGAGCCTGGTGGGCCGGCGTTGCTTTCTGCCACTCCGGAACAAGACCATTCCGATCATCGCCGACGGTTTTGTGGATCCAAAATTCGGGACGGGCTGCGTCAAAGTCACCCCTGCTCATGACCCGAACGATTACGAGATGGGATTGCGCCATTCCCTGCCTGTTACGGTTGTCATTGGACCGAATGGGGCCATGACAGCGGAAGCGGGCGAAGATTTCAACGGTCTGGATCGGTTCGAGGCGCGCAAAGCGGTGGTTGAAAAACTGACGACACAAGGTCTTTTGCTCAAAACCGAGGATTACGTTCACAACGTCGGTTATAGTCAGCGCAGCAATGTTCCTATCGAACCATATTTGAGCGAACAATGGTTCCTGAAATACCCGAGCCTTGAAGCTTCGACCAAAGCGGTCGAAGAAGGGCGGATCGCCTTTCACCCGGAACGTTGGACGAAAACATACCTGCACTGGATGCATAACATCCGGGACTGGTGCGTGAGCCGCCAGCTGTGGTGGGGACACCAGGTGCCGGTATGGAGCGCGGAAATCACTCCGGGTTCGAACGCGTTTGACTGCCTCGAAGGCATTCGCAAGGCCCTGACTTCGCGAACCGATGTCAGCTGCCGGGCGAAGCTCAAGGACGGCAAAACGGTCGAGGTTTTGGCGGCGGGCACCCTGCCGGCCAAATCGGACGTGTCGCAACTCGAGGTTTGTATTGGGCCCGATTCGGTAGATGTGGCCCGGGAACTGGAAGCGCACGGGTTCAAACAATCCACGGACGTGCTGGATACGTGGTGCAGTTCGTGGCTGTGGCCTTTTGCGACGATGGGCTGGCCCGAAAAAACGGAAACGCTCAAGAAGTTCTATCCCACGACCGACCTGGTCACGGGCCCGGACATCCTCTTTTTCTGGGTCGCCAGAATGATCATGGCGGGCTACGAGTTCATGGGAGACCTGCCCTTCCGCAATGTGTATTTCACGGGAATTATCCGGGACAAGCTGGGTCGCAAGATGAGCAAAAGCCTGGGCAACTCGCCCGACGCGCTGGAACTCATTTCAAAATATGGGGCTGACGCGCTCCGGTTCGGCACGATGCGCAGCGCGCCGCTGGGGCAGGATGTCCTGTTCGATGAAAAAGACGTGGAACTTGGCCGCAACTTCTGCAACAAGCTTTGGAACGCATGCCGTTTTCGCCAACTGCACGGCGGCGAGGTTCAGGGGGAAATCGCTCCCGAATTGTTGAGCGGTTACGACAAGTGGATTTTGCTCAAGCTCAACCAGGCGATTCGCGAAATCAGCGCCGCATTCGCCGAATACCGTTTCAACGAAGTGACGCAGACCCTTTACCGCTTTTTTTGGAGCGAATACTGCGACTGGTACGTGGAGGCGAGCAAAGCGGTGCTGGCGCAACCAACCGAACGGGGAAACGGGCAGGCACAATCCGGGCAGGAGGCGCGCAAAGCCAATACGCTCGCGGTCATCGATTTCATCCTGTCACATACCCTCCGTTTGTTCCACCCGTTCCTGCCGTTCATTACCGAGGAACTCTGGCACGGCATGGGTTATCACCAGGACATGCCGCCCCAGCTGGGCGGCACGACGATCATGTTTGCGCCCTGGCCCAAACCGCTGGACGAGGATTTTTGCGCGCATTACGGGCTGGATGGCTGTTACCTAGAAATCATCGATCAAAAGTTCGAGCTGGTCTCGCAAGGGCGCAATCTGCGGCGCGAGGCGAATGTTCCTTCCGGCAAAAAAGTGAGGTTCGTGCTTAAACCGGGCGGCGTGGTGCCGCCTCTGGACCAGGAAGTTCTCAGGCTTTTGTTAAACGCAGAAACGCTCGACGTCGACCCCGGCTACCAGCCGAAACAAGGCACGCCTTCGGTACACTCTGAAATCGGCGAATTATTTTTACCGCTGGAGGGCGTACAGGATGTTGCCGGCGAGGTCGCGCGCCTGGGCAAAGAACTTGAAAAAATCCAGAGTGAGATAAGCAAGGTCGAGCAAAAGCTCAATAATCCGAATTTTACGACCAAAGCACCGGCGCAGGTGTTGCTGGAACACCAGCAACGACTGGGGGAGTGGCAGGGCAAACGCGAGCGGGTTCAGGCGGCATTGGACCGGCTCAAAGGAGGGGAATCATGAGCCGAGATACCGGTTCACCCGGCTCACGGAGTTGCATCGCGCATGGTTGAACCACGGATAAACACGGATCCGGGCACCTGAAACAGTGGCAGATTAGGGAAGCCGAATGGTTCATTTAAAACTAACACAAAAGACTTTGCGACCCGCCTCGAATTTCCGGCTGAAAACCTGTATTCATCAGTGTTCATCGGTGGTTTTCGTTTGCAAGGTTGTGGCTCGAATACTTGCCCGCGCAGTTCAGATGGTCTGCGTTGCCTGGGCAATCAGCTGCAGCGCCCAATCAAATGTTTTGGAAACAGCGAGCCGCCTCGAAAGTCAGGGACGGTTTGGCGAATCCGCAGCCACGCTAACAGCCGCGCTGCAAAACACCTCGCTAACCGCAGCGCAACGCGCACAACTGGAATTCGAATTGGACCGCCTCCATCGAATCAAGTTGGATTATCCACTCACAGAATCGGCGTTGTTTGAAGAGCTGAAGAACTCGGTAAACGATTTGACGAGGGAAGAATTTGAAAACTGGGTGCGGGAAGGGCGATTCGACACGCGGGAAATTGATGGGCGCCGCTATTTCATGGCCGCCAGCGTCAGCAACCTGTTTTTCCGGTACCAGGAATTGGCGCCGCGCAGGCGTCCGGCCAGAAACAGCGCCGCGGTTGAAAAACACCACCTGGAAGTCTGCGCTGAAATAAAAAGGGAAGCACTGGCCCGCCATCAGCCTTACGTGCTGCCCAAGAGATTTGAAGTGACCATGACGGTTTCGGCGGATGCAGATGCTGCGCCCGACGGTGAAACGATTCGCGCATGGCTTCCCATACCACGCCGCTACCCTTTTCAGGGCGGATTTAGCCTGGTTTCAGGCACGCCCGCCGCCCAGCAGATCGATTCGGAGGACAGCACGGCTCGATCGATTTACTTCGAGCAAGTTGCGCATCGTGGCAAACCGACCGAGTTCAAAGCGCAGTACCAATACACGGCCCGGGGAGTGTGGTTTGATTTGAAGCCTGAAGAAGTCAGGCCGTATGATCCAAATCAACCGGGGCTCAGGGAATTCATGGGCGAAGGGCCGCACATTCAATTCACGCCGGAGATTCGGGCGCTTTCGGAGCGGATTTCAGGGGCGGAAACGAATGTTTGTTTGAAGGCAAAGAGGTTTTACGAGTGGATTGCGGAGAACATCAAATACAGCACCGCCACGGAATATTCGACGATTCGCAACATCAGCGAATATTGCAGGTCCCATGGGTATGGCGATTGCGGACAGGAAGGGCTGCTCTTTATGACTTTGTGCCGGCTCAATGGGATCCCGGCCCGGTGGCAATCCGGGTGGACAATTTTCCCGGGAGCCAAATCGAACCATGACTGGACTGAGATTTACCTGGCGCCGTATGGCTGGGTTCCAGTGGATCCTTACATGGGAATCTATGCGACGCGGTATGCCACGACCTTGACCCCCGCAGAACGGCTGGAGCTTCGAGATTTCTACTTCGGCGGGCTGGATCAGTACCGGCTGATTGCCAACAGCGATCACAATCAAGCTTTGCATCCGGCGAAGCGAACCATGCGCTCGGACGACGTCGATTTCCAACGCGGCGAACTGGAATGGGGAGACCACAACCTTTATTTCGACCAATTCTCTTATGAACTGACCGCGCGCGAACTGGAACCGCCTCGCGGCAAAGTCGAATAGCGGCGACCATGCCGTCGAACTCAGAACGAACTCATGAACCTGAACCAAGCGCACAGCAGCGCGGTTGAAGCTGCCCGGGAAGTCGGCAAGCTCATGCGGGCGCAGCTTCACGCGAGCAAAGTCGCCAACGCCGTCACGCAGCACGACATTAAACTGGAGCTCGATGTGCGTTCGCAGAAACTAATCGAGCGCAAACTTCGAGGCCGTTTCCCCGAAGTCGCTTTACTGGGCGAAGAAGGCGTTGTCGGCGATCCTCAATCCGATTACCGATGGGTGGTGGATCCAATCGACGGCACGGTCAACTTCGCTTACACGATCCCGCACGCCTGCGTTTCCATCGCGTTACAGCACCGGGCCGAAACCAAAAGTCCAATCGTGTTCGAAGACGGTTTTGAAACCGTCGTCGGCGTTGTGTACGACCCTTTTTGCGACGAGATATGGACAGCCATGCGGGCCGGACCGGCGCGGCTCAATGGCAGAATCGTGCGGGTGAGCAAACGCAAGAGATTGGAGGAAGCCATTGTTTCGATCGGGTTCGCCAAGAGCCGTGAGAGCCTCGAGGCCACGCTGCCCTACTTCAATAAACTGGTCTATAAGGTGCGAAAGGTTCGGATGATGGGAGCAGCCGCGCTGGCCTTAACCTATGTGGCCACCGGCCGATTTGATGCCTACATCGAACGGGGCATCCGCATTTGGGACATTGCCGCCGGCGGCCTGATTCTCGAACGCGCCGGGGGCGAATTCTGGCGCAAAGCTGCAGGCGCCGATCACACTTATCGCATGGTCGCCAGCCACGGCCAGTTTCGTCGCAGCCTAAAGGTCCCCTGGTGCCGCTGAGCCAGGCAGTCGAAAAACCGACGGAGCCGATGTCTCCCAAGAATTTCAAGACGCTGTTTTGCGAGAGGTTTGGTTGCCTTGAATCGCGGTATGAAACCCTTGCGCTGCGGCGGTGCCTCTATGCTCATGCGAAGGTCCTTGCGCCGATTATCATGCTGACGAACAGAGCTTTCTTCGCTGACGACCTAAAGTTCATTCGCGGGCTGGGATATTCGATCGACATGGATGAAGTGCGCGTTGAGTTGCTCGATTTTCAGGACTTCAACTTTGCAACCCGGTCCCGCCTTCGGGCACGGCTGAAACTTCGGGTCTCGGGCCGGAAGGCGCAGGAAATAGCTCAGGAGTTGTTCCGCGGTAAACCGCGCGGTTGATGGGCAAAGGTGTGGGCCGGTGGGGCTTGCCTAACCGCTCCAACGCTTCTCGTCTCCACGCTCATGTGCGTGTTGCAGAACGTTCGCCTTCACCGGCTCTGCGACCAGGGATACCCGACATGAAACCCCAACGGAAACGCAGAGTCTGTTTGCCAGGGGTTGTTCTGTGCTGGCTCGATTTCCAGCTTGATTTCGAGCTTGCCGCAATACTTCAGCAGATCTTTTTCCATCGATGTGGGGACAGGCTCCAAAGCCCGATTAAACCAGTAGACCTGCTGCCCCTTAGCCAGCTTCGACAATTTCCGCTTTAGTTGCCCGGCGCCAATAACGCCATCCTGCTCAACATCCTCAACTTCCAGGACTGGGCTTTCTGTTGTTAACGCCAACAATTAGGCTGAAGTGCCAGTCTTGCCGTGGTGCCAGGAATAAAGCTCCATTCCTTTACCAACAGTAGTTTGAGCCCGTGGTGAACAACCGCCCACACCGAGCAAGAACGCTGCTGTAAAGGCTAAAGCGGTCGCGAGTCTCTTCACAGAACGTTGTACATCAGCCGCCCTGCGCCAAGGGCGTTCAGCATGGAACAAAAGACGTTTTCGCGGGGTCAGGTTGTATGAGCTGGTTAGCTTCGGGCACTATGATAAGTCCTCCTTGCGAATTTTTGCTACGAAGAACACACAGCCAACCATGCAGGCTGCGCCAAAACCGACAAAGAACATCTTGTCCGCCCTTGTCGCGGGCACCATGCGCGGTTCTCCTATCGGCTGACCACGGGTTCCGGTTTCCTGAGCCTTAAGCGAGGCCCGCTGTGAAAGGCCAAAGGAACCCAGAGCACCCAGCAAAAAGAGGATTGCAAACAGCTTATTCATGCAAACCAGCGCGGTTTCATGGTTCGGCCTCACTGGCTGCGAGGCAGCGGCGTTCAGAATGTAATCCTGTTGTCATCGAGCAGTCCAGTGCAGGCCGTAGTTAAGCTGTTCATTCTCCAAATATTCTTCTGTGAATATAAACTGTCTCGCCATTTTCGAGCACCAAGTCACCATTTTTCATGTTTGTGAGACACCGCTCGCCGCTTGCTTTGGTTATTGTGACAAGTGTTTTTCTGGCAGAATCTGTAAATCCCCCTGCGGCAGGGATTGCATCCGACAAGTGGGAGCCAGCAGGAAGAGAGATTTTTCCCGGAGAGCTTACTTCACCGAAAATGCCGATACTCATTTCAGACCACGTCGAACCGTGATGCGTGCTATCATTTACCTTTCCCTTCTCAGGTCGCGAACAACCGACGGCGGATGCAGCAACGAGGGAAAGAGTGCTGAGTCTCATGGTTCACCGCTATTGCTTAACGGTTCCAGTCAGCGAACCGGCGAAGCAGGGCCACAGCATGACGTTGGGGATTCGTCGCCGGTTTCGCTGCAGAGGAATGGTTCGACGCGGCGCTGAGCCGGAAAGCCAGAACACTCATAGTCGCCCCTTTCGCCAGAAAAAAA
>DATGLT010000020.1:0-5680 GCA_035294005.1 Verrucomicrobiia bacterium | reverse complement strand
ACAACGAATTCTCTGGCGTTATCGGCCAGGTCGAGCCGGTACCAAAAGCGGTTGTTATTTTCAAACCAGTGAGCTTCAACGCGATCACGGTAGATGCGATGAGCCGCGTTCGTGCGGTTTTCCTGGGCATCAGCGGAGCCTGCGAAACAGATTATCCCGAGGACGATTGTCAGTAGAACTCTGCAATCGCAGCGGCAGGCACAACGGCAAAAGGGAGTTTGCATGGATCATTGGCAGGGTTGCCAACTGCCCTTCGAGGGTCAAGGGAAGACGAGGCGTGGCGCGTCGAGGGTCGGCGCCAGCTGAGCGGTGTGAACTCGTAAGAGTGATTTTCAGCCATGCTGCTCTGCTTTTTTCTCGGCGACGCCTTCCGTTTTCCGCGTGGGCGTTGGCCCATGGTTTAGGCGGGTCGTCCGTTGTGAACAATTGACCACATTGGACTAATTGCCTCGGGTCACTCGGGGTCTGAGGCGCGTGTGGAATTCTCTTGGTGTTTCTGTGACGAGTGGGTAAATTATGCTGCAGCAGGCCTGAAGTGAGAGTTCAAGACATGGCGAGTAGTGTGTCGAGATTTGAACGCGGTATTCTGACGAGGGCGAGCAGGGGCGTGCAGATGCCGGGTTGTTGTCTTGGGGCGAAGCTTCGGGTCGAGGGGGTTGCGCCGCGGGTGGAGCGGTTTTCGAATCCGAGCGGGCGCTTGCGAGCACCTGCAAGGCGGCATACAATGTGCTATTATAACCCAGTTCAGTCCTATTCATGTAGTGCTATGAGACAGTACATGCACAGTTCGGCCACAGGTTCCGTCCAATTCAGCGGCATTGGCCGCTCAAAGGCTGCTCGTGGCGGGTTTACCCTGATCGAGCTGCTGGTGGTTATTGCGATTATCGCGATCCTGGCTGCCATGCTGCTCCCGGCTTTGGCGCGAGCCAAACAGAAAGGCCAGGGCGTTCAATGCATGAACAACCATCGCCAACTGGCGCTGGCGTGGCGGTTGTATGCCGATGACAGCCATGACATGCTCGTGTACGCCAGCGGCGACACTGCGCTGGATGGTTCGCACCCCAATCCCGGGTCCAACCCCCTCAATCAGTACGCGTGGTCTCTTTCGAACATGGATTTTGATCCCAACAACCGTTTCAATTGGGATCCCACGCTCGATATGATGAAACGGCCGCTCTGGGCGTACGCCAAAACGGCAACGATTTACAAGTGCCCCTCCGATCATTCATCGATCACCGTTAATGGCGTTGTAAAGCCGCGCATTCGCACCATGTCGATGAACCTGTATGTCGGCGGCTTTGTTGCCGATGACGGAAGCACGCTCGGCTCGGACGGCGGGTGGGCATTTGCCAAGAATTACATGGTTTACAACAAGCTCTCCCAATTTGGGACTTCGTCCGCCGCGCCGCCTGACAAGATCTTCGTTTTCCTTGATATGCGCGAGGACAGCGTTAACTGGGGCAACTTTATGATCGACATGAGCGGGTACAATCCCACGCAGCCTGCTTCATACGCCTTCACTTCGGATTTGCCGGGGATGTACCACGACCTGGCGTGCGGGTTTTCCTTTGCGGATGGTCACGCCGAGATGAAGCGTTGGCATGACCCACGGACGACACCGCCGTTGGTCGCTGGCGGCAATCCCCTGGCAGTCATGTCGAATCCGTCGCCGAACAACATGGACGTGGCTTGGCTGCAGGACCACTCCAGCCGGCCGAAACCCTGACCGGCCCACCCGCTGCAGGTAACGAGCCTTCCTTGGTGTCACACCAGTCGCGCCTCGGTTCGTTTAACGTAATCGAAGTGCAGAACAATCGTGCCGCTGATTCCCAGCAGCAGGAGGTAATAGATGTTGAAAGCCACCTCATTCCATTCGGTCCACGGCCCCGTTACAAGCTGAGCGATTGCGTTCTGAGTGAGGAGGACCAGCCCTATCGTGCGCACGTCGTGCGGAAATAAGTCCGCCGCCAAGTCCGCGCTGACCCGGCGTGAGCGAATGTGAAACATCAGCAACACCAGGCCTGCGGCCATCAGCGGCCCGACAATCATCCAGGTGACCCGGTTCCAATGGTCTTCGTTTCCGATGTAAATATTCGCCCAGCCTTTGAAACCATTTTTTAAGGACAAGCCGAGTCCCAGGATTAATCCGAAGAAAGCCGCGAAGCGCTCAAGATTCGGGGAGCGGTCCGGAATCCGGCTTTGGGCCAAAGACGGGTCGCGGCGATTCACCAGGAAATACGCGAGGCCGTAAGCGAGCCCGATGCTGATTCCGCCGCAGGACTCCCAGCATCTCCACCAGTTGAAATGAGAGTTCGGCCACAGCGTAGCGGCCCATTTCCAATTCTGGCACAGAGACCAACCGAAGCCGTTGAGCAGTCCGACGCTGCCAATCAGGATGACGTTCTTCCAATCTTTACGGATGGCTTCAAAGCTCAAAAAGCCGAGGTAAAGCCCGAGGTGTGTCAGCGCGGCTTTATCATCATTGATGAGCCGCTTTAGATTCGGATAAGCGACGGGATCGGCATATTGCGCTTTCAATGTATTGTAGAGGGGCAGAAACAGTTCCGGAAACGAATCGAAAAGCAGCCGCAAAACCATAGCGGAGAGCACTCCGCAGAAGCTGCGGAACAACCAATCGCGGAGTCGAACGGGTTTTGATGGGGCGCACCATGCGAGAAAGCAGGCGCCCAGCCCGGCCCAAGGAACTCCTGCTACAAACAGCCATGCGAACCCGTAAAGTTTTGATACTGGCGCGAACTTGCCTTGGGTGCTGTTGAGTTGCAAATGGCCCTCGAAAAAGCTCGGCCACTGCATCCAACCCCGATTTCCGGAGATTCCGATGCCCACGGTCAAGGCGAGGATTATCCAGCCTGACGAGTAACGGCGGGCCTGGGCAGCGGAATGGTCGCGCGCAATGAACCACCAGGCTGCGCCCCAGGTCACTCCCGCGAACAGGCAGCCATTGACCGCGCCGAATCCGGAGCTGCCGCGGACGGCCCAGGTCATCCCGCCCAGGGCGGCAAAGAGCAGGGTAGGCAGCAAAAGATCGTGAATAACATCACCTGTTCCCTGGCCTTTCGCCTCGCTTTCCCGGGCAATGGCTTGGACCGGGGGCGCAGGTGCGACGCGGGTCTGGTTCATGTGCTGGATATGGTTACTGACGCAATCTCGGATGAACCACAAGATTTAAAGAGCAACCAGCTATGTTCACCAGGGGAGCGCCGACTTGGCCAGCCGGCACCGGTGCTGCTATTAAAGGAGGGCAATGGTAAGAAACTCATGACTTGGGCCAAATTTCGTTATACCCAGGCCGAGCTCGCGGTGTTAAAAAAGGGCATGCCAATGGATGCGTCCGTCGGGAGGTCAGACCGGATCGCGCAGGCTTCTTGTGTTCCACCGCGGCTGGTCTTCGTGGACAACTTGCGTTGGGTGATGATCGTGCTGGTCGTCAGCATGCATGCGGCCGTTACGTATAGCCATCTGGGCAGTTGGTATTTTATGGAGGACCCCAAACCGGGGCTGGCCGTTCTGGCGGTTTTCGCCACGTACCAGGTCTTTCTGCAGGCCTTTTTCATGGGGTTGCTCTTCCTGGTTGCCGGCTATTTTGTTCCCGCCGCTTTGGATCGAAAGGGATGGCGCGGGTTCATACATGACCGGGCAGTGCGGCTGGGGATTCCCTCCCTCGTCTACATGCTGGTGATCCATCCGTTTACTGTCTATTGGCTTTTGCGGGACTTTTTCGAGCCCGCCAGGCCTTCGCTGCTGCGTGAATATCCATCCTACATCTTGAGCGGCCGGTTCCTGGGCAGCTCCGGTCCAATGTGGTTCGCGGTTGCGTTGCTGATATTCAGCGCGATGTACGCTTTTGCCAAACGGCATGCCGTTGTTCGCAACAAGCCCGACTCGGATTTGCCGGGCAACGCGCATGTGTTTTTACTGGCACTGGCGATCGCGGTATGCGCCTTCGCGATTCGAATTATCCAGCCCATGGGAACGAACGTTCTCAACATGCAGCTGTGCTTCTTTTCACAGTATGTGATCCTTTTCGCCGTCGGGATCCTCGCCCGCAGGCGGAATTGGCTAGTGCGTATCCCGTATGCGTTTGGAATGCGCTGGTTTGTTTGGACGGCAATTATAGGCACGGCTGCCTGGGCGGCGCTCCTGGGCACTCTGCTTCACACGCACACGCAGGACAAGCTCGGCGGCGGGTTCACCTGGCAAAGCGCGGCTTTCAGTTTTTGGGAATCGTTCTTCTGCGTTGGCGTTTGCCTGGGACTGCTGGTTTTGTTTCGCGAACGGTTTAATCACCAGGGCAAGTTGGCTCGGTGGTTGAGCGATAATTCGTTCGCCGTTTATATGTTTCACACGCCGGTGCTCATTGCGGTGACGCTGGCCATGCGGGGTTTTGAAGCCCCCAAACTGGTAAAGTTCGGATGCGCCACCATCTTGGGCGTGGTGTTCACGTATGCCGCCAGCAGCTTGCTATTTCGCCGAATCCCGTTGTTGCGTCGGGTGCTCTAATGAGGGCCTCTCACGGCGGCTTTGAGCCAAATCCTCAACGGGCTGCAGTCGCTTCTCCCAAAGCCAGTAGCTCTCCTGTTCGATGAATCCCGCACACGGAGGATCAGTTTGATCTGTGCCCGGTGTGGACTATTCTCCATCAACGGCTATACCCGCCGGGAGCCCGCAATTCCCAAAAATGCCGGGCTGAGGGAAATTTGTTGCGATGTTTGTCGTAATGGTCACACCGGAGTGCGCGCCCGCGGCGAAAGTCGGCGGGCTGGGGGATGTTGTACATGGGTTAACCAAGGAATTGGAGATTCGGGGCAACGCCGTTGAGATCGTTTTGCCCAAATACGATTGCATGCGTTACGACCGGATTTCGGGGATTACCAAGTCGTACTCCGATCTTTGGGTTCCGTTTCACCAGCATTGGGTCCACTGCGACGTTTTTTTTGGTTGGATGGACGGGCTGAAATGCTTCTTCATCGAACCGCACTCGGACCGCAATTTCTTCAACCGCGGAGTTTTCTACGGGCACCACGACGACGGAGAACGATTCGCGTTCTTTTGCCGTGCCGCGATGGAATTTCTGTTCAAGGCCAACAAGCACCCGGACGTGATTCATTGTCACGACTGGCAGACGGGACTGGTGCCTGTGCTTCTTTACGAAATCTACCAGCAGCTTGGGATGCGGCATCCCCGGGTTTGTCTTACGCTTCACAACGTGGGGCACCAGGGGATCGGCGGAGACCAGCTGTTGCGCGCGGCCGGGTTGAACCCTGCCCCGCTCATGAACCAGGATCGGCTTCAGGACGATTCCCGCCCTGGCGCGGTGAATCTTCTCAAGGGCGGCATTGTCTATTCGAATTTTGTGACCACGGTTTCTCCGCGATACGCGGAGGAGATCCGCCATACCAACCTTGGAATGGGATTGCAGCGGGTCCTGGGTGTTCACCAGCAGAAATTCGGAGGCGTTCTCAACGGCGTAGATTATGGCGTTTGGAACCCTCAAGTGGACTGCCACATTCCTGCCAAATACGGAATCGACTCTCTCAATAACAAGTACGCGAACAAAGAGGCGCTGCGGCAACGGCTCTGGCTCAGGGGCGGAATGAAACCGATCGTGGCTTTTGTTGGCCGGCTCGATCCGCAAAAGGGAGTGGACCTGATTTTACAT
>DATGLT010000019.1:0-23481 GCA_035294005.1 Verrucomicrobiia bacterium | reverse complement strand
GGAAAGCCCTCTGCGAGGTTGAAACGCAGCTGAGCTCCAAATATAGATTTGGTTCCCGTCCCAGTGCGGTCTCCCCGAGTCACGCCGTTATCGAGAATATTTCGTAAGAGCTGCAGGTATTGTTTCATATCAAGGGCTGGGTTGAGTTGAAGCTGCGGGCGCGGGCGGCGTGGGCGTGGGGGTCGGCGGAACCGGGGGAGCAACTGCGACCGGTGCGGTGGGTTGCGCGGCCGTGTCGTTTTCTACTTTGATCAAACCGGCCCCTTTTGCGATTTGGTCCAGGAACACAATGAGCGTGCTCTGGAGATTACGGCCTTGCCGCTGCAAAAACCACGAGAGGATGGGCAATGACAACAGTAATAACCACAGCCAGCGCCAGCGCGTTCCAAGCAAGCCGACGGCCAGAAGTTCGAGTCCGGCCAGGCCCCAAAAGACGACTTTGGCTTCGAGTGACCATAGCACCCGGAGGCGGCAGCGGATCAATTGGCGTCCCTGGCTGTGATCTTCGGCAACGCTGGCAAGCTGAAGCTGACTCCAGTGGCTTCCGTAGATTTCAACGTCGTAATCGCTCCACCCGATATCCGATTTGAACAGCCAGCCCTGCTGGTCGAGACCGCGCAAAATGGCGGCTACGAATTGCAGGCGATTCATCGAGCCGGTGCTCCAGTAACCGGCATGATCGAGAGTCTTGCCGCTGTCGCGCAGAGCAAGCGAGTCGAGCGTTTGCCGGGCCGCGAGCGGAGCCGGGCGCGGCAGCAATCGTCCCTGGTAACGCGCCCAACCCCGCACCACCGGTTGGAGGAGGAACAACAGCGCGATGAGGGGGCGCGACCATGGCCGGGCTTTGGATCCGGGAAGGGCGGCCTGCGAGGCAGCCGCGACGCATACCATCAGGGACACTCCGAGGCTGGTCATGGCCAGCGGCAGAAATGGGTGGAACACTCCCGAAAGGATCCAAAGCGGCAGCGTGACCAGGACATGGTACTCGAGCGTCGTGCACAGGATCAGCGAAATGGCCGGTTCGGCGACATACAACGACTGGAACCCGGCGCTGCCGAACAACCCGCGGTAAATGATCGACGGCCGCGGGAGCACTATGAATTTCGAAGCGCCATAGATGCGTCCGCGCCAGATGCTGCCGCCTATTGAATTGAAGCATTCTGGATGTTTGCGCACCAAAAGCGCCTCAGCCTGCCCGTAGCCATGTTGCTGTTTGAGATACTCGCCAACGGTTGAGCGACGGTAATGCCAAACCATGGCCGAAGGGCTGAACCCGATCTTGTAACCTCCGCGCTGCAGTCGCCAGCACAAGTCCACATCGTCGCCCGCGGCGCGGAAAATCGGGTCAAACCCGCCGATCTCTTCCAGAGCGGATTTAAAGAATGCCATGTTGCAGCCCGGGATATGTTCGGCCTGACGATCCGTGAGCATCACGTGAGCCGGTCCCCCCGGAGACGCCATCACGGCCGTAGCGACAGGCGAATCTTCCGGCGGCAGCAGGTTTGGACCGCCCATGCCAGCGAACTCGCCTCTCAGCAGATCAGATACAAGATAGTACAGCCAGTCCGGGTCCGCGCGGCAATCGGCGTCGGTAAAGGCGACAATCTCGCCTTTCGCGGCGGATATCCCAGTGTTGCGCGCGACTGAAAGCCCGAGGTTCCGCTCATGGCGGTAGAAACGGATATCGGGTCGCAGATAGGCTATTTGCGCCGTCGTGTCGCGCGAACCGTCATCGACCAGGATAACTTCATAATCGGGGTAATTGAGTTGCTGCAAAGAATCGAGGCAAGCCGTTAGCGTCCGATCCCCATTATAACTGCAAACGACCACGGAAACCTTCGGATACCGCGCCAGGGGAAATCTTGGCGCCGCCTGGAACGCTCGCGCGACGGCAGCCGCCGACTGCTTTGGAACCCGTTCCCGGGTTGTCACGCCCATTGCCCAGTTTTCGACCTGCAGGCCGCCGCGCCACCAGTCGTCGGTGAAGCTGAACACGACCGCGCCTGCCAATCCGGAGCGGAACGCCGCCTCCAGTTGCCACTCGAGCATTTGTGATTTGAGCGCCTCGCCTTCACGAATGGAGTCGATACCCAATTCACCTAAAAGCAGCGGTTTGGCCTCGGCAATCATTTGAAGTCGGGCCAGGTAATTTCCGAATGCGGGAGGCTGGTGCAGGTAAACGTTGAAGCAAGCAAAGTCCAGAGCCTGCGGCTGAAGGAATTCGGTGGGCGGATAATTGGTAAAGGTGCAGAGGCAGTCCGGGTCTGCCTCCTTGGCGACTCCCGCCAATTCGTCAATGAAGTCCGCCACAGCCCGCGTGCCGCTCCAGCGCACGATATCGGCCGGTATTTCGTTGACGAGGCTGAACGCGAAAACCGCCGGATGTTTTGCGCATTCGAGCACCGCCTGTCGCACCGCGTGCCGCGCTTCTTCGCGGTGCCGGTGAGAATCCAAAAAGCAAAGGTGCTTGTTCCACGGAATGTCCACCAGCAGCTTCAATCCATTTTCCAACGCCAGGTCCAGCAACCATCGGGGAGGCACGTGATAAACACGGACCGTGTTGGCCTGAAGATCGCGAATGAGTTGAAAATCTTTGGCGGTTTGTTCCGGTGAAGCGAACGTCGAGCCTCTGACATCCGGTGCGAAGGGTCCGTAAGCGAGGCCTTGGACGTAAAATTTCTTTTCGCCAAGTCGGAAGAATTTGCCGCCAACGCTCACGCGCGGCTGGGAAGAAGCCGCAGCAGCCATGAACCTTAGACGGGGTAGCCCCTCTGGTTAGTCATCACCATGATTGCCTATCAAAGGCGGGGGAAGAAGTCGAGGGCCGAGAGGCGAGAGCCGATGCAGTTATCAAAACGCCATGAATCCGGCCGGGCGCCGGGGCTCCGGGCGAATCGAGCATCGTCCTGAAAGCACGAAATTGAGCCCTATCGCACGCGGGCCGTCAAGGGTCCGGACTCGGGCAAAGACAGTGTCAGTGCCATCGCGGCCCAACTGGTGGCCGCGGCTGACATCCACTGGTCATAACCGTGCGGAAAACCGGCATCAAAGTAGGGCTGGAAGCCCAGGGCCCTGGTTTTGTTATACCAGGAGCCATCCTCCTCTTGAGTGTTCAACAGCCACTGGACGCCGCGCAGGTAAGCTGGGCCAGAGACGGGCAGCCCCGCGTTGGCCAAGGCGACCAGGCTCCGGCCTGTCGCGTAGGGTGTGCTCGGTTTGGACGGAAGGTCGGACCAACCACCGTCGGAACGTTGCTCTGCAAGCAATTCCTGCAGCGCCTTTTTTGTCGCGGCGCGGTCTGTCCCCGCCCAGGCAAGCCCGGTTAAACGCCAGCTGCGGTCTTCATTGTTGGAGGAATGGGCCTGGGCCAGCCAGGCAGCCGCCCGGCGAATGGATTGCTGATAGAGAGCTTTGCCCGGTTTGGGCGCGTAGAGTTGCAGCGCGCGCATCGACAGTGCGGTCTGCGCGATGTAATCCAGGCACAGCGGCGGGCGCATGTCCGCGTGAGGATACTGCCATTGGCCGTCGGACTTCTGCCGGGACTGGATGAAAATGGCCGCAGCGTCCGTGTTGAGGTCGGGTTGGCAATTCTGCGCGTGCAATCCCACCAGCTGGTATCCAAGAATGAAGTCCGAAAACATATCGCCCACCGGCACCGCGTAGTACGCCTGGTACAGCCTCTCGCGCCCGGCCTGGATTTCGTCCATGTTGACCCTGACCTGGGTGGAGGCAATCTGTTCGTCAATGTGAAGTCCCCGTGTTCGGGCCAGCCCTACGGCCATTCCCGCCACACTATTGTTGTGACATGAGGTGCAACCAGCGCCTTTGGCAAATTCGAGATCGGTGCGCTGCAACAAAACGACGCTGTCCTGCACGGCGCGCCGGATGCTGTTGTCGCGTCGGGGGTGCAACGCAACGGCGGTTTCGGGACTGGCCTTTGCGCCGGCTTTTTCCAACAACTCGATAATGGGCCGATGCCCGTTCAATTTTGCAATATCCAGAACCGTCAGGCCGGAGTCTCCACCTTTTACATGTTGCGACTTGGCGTTCACGTCGGCTCCGCGTTGGATCAGCAGTTGGACAACGTCGACGGGAAAAACGTCCGAGATTGCCGCGTACATCAGCGGCGTCTTGCCGAACGGATCCACAGCATTGACGTCGGCGCCATGATCGAGCATCAGGCGCACGGCTTTGAGATTGCCGAAAACGGCGGTGTTCAGCAGGGCAATCGTGAAGGCCTCTTTGTTGGTGATGTGGGCGGCCAGGAGATCGAGCGCCTGATCGCATTGGGTGGTAACCGCCATAGTGAGCCCTTGTTCAGCCGTGGCTTGGGCGTCGGCACCGCGTTCCAGGAGCAGCCTGGCTGTGGCTTCTTCGCCCGCTGTCAACGCTTCCAGCAAGGGCGACGATTCGGCAACAGGTTTGGTGTTCGGGTTCGGGTTGGCCCCTTTGTCGAGAAGGAACTTCACGGTCTGCACTCCGCCCGGATGACGCGCGGCAATCATCAATGGCGTGCGCCGATCATCAGAACGGACGTTTACATCGGCGCCGTGCTTGACCAGCAGCCGAGTCTTATCCAGGTCTCGTGCGGCCCACATGAGCGCGGTGGCATGGGCATCGTTTTGTTTGTTGGGATCGGCACCCAGCTTGAGAAGCTTGGCAATTGTGGTTGTATCCGCATACAGGACAGCATACATGAACGGCGTCGAACCTCCCGGCCCGCGAGTGTTGAGCAGGGACGGATCCTGCCGCGCCAATTTCATAAATCCATGCAGGTCATCGGACCGAAGCGCTTCGACCATTGCCACAGCCTTGGGATTGACGGGCGGCAAATCTTCTTCGTTGGCGAGCGACTCCGGCCAGGCGGCTCCTTCGTCAATCCAGGTTTTGATGACGGCGACTTGTTCGGGTTTCAAAGCCGCCTTGGGCGGCATCTGAGGGCCGTACTGGCTGCCGATGAGGCGGTGGTACACCATGCTGTTGGCGCTGTTTCCCGGCACCACGCGTCGCGCGAAGGCCCGCAACGCCGAACTCTTGCGGTCGAGGCGCAATCCCGCCTTCTGCTTCGAAGGACCGTGGCAATCGAAACAGTTTTCGCGCAGGATTGGTTGCACGTCATTGGCAAAATCAACTTTCGCTTGGGCCAGGGCGGATAGACTCCCACCAAACCCCAGCATTGTGAGCAGGAGCGCGAGCAACCCAGGGAGATGGAACAGGGCGCTTTGGCGCATAGAAAATCCGACTCGGCATGGACCAGTGCAAGGAAGCGCATTCATAGACGCATTGTTGGGTGACTAATGGTTAAAATAGGGACGATTGATTTTTGTGTCAAACCTCAATGATTCCACCATTCCACCGATTCCACCCAATTCCCGTTGAAGCGCACCCCCGGGGGCGCGAGGCCAAATGAAGATTGTCGTCAGCCGGAATGTCGGGACTGGAGATCAGCCGCCCTGGACTGAGGTGCGGAACGCCTGTTTGAACTTCCGCTCGTCTACTTGGTTTCCCACTTAATCTGCAGCCGTTCGAGGGTGGAGCCCTCATGCACGCTGAGTTGTGAAAGGCTCTTTTTATAGGTGTCCAGCGCCTGGATTTCGTTGCCGCGAGCCGTGGTTAAATCGCGTTGCACCTGCAGAACCGTGTAGGTGGTACTCTTGCCACTTTCGAGCTTCTTTTGTTCGGCGTCCAGGGCGGCTTCCTCGTATTCCCGGGCAGCGCGGGTGGCCTGGACCTGGTCGTAGTTTGCTTTGATGGTGCCGATGTCGTTGTCGATCTGGATCAGAATATTTTGCTCGAGCTGCTTCAAAGTGAGCACCAATTGTTGCATGTTGGCCTTGTCAGCTTTGTAGGAATTGCGGGCGCGGAGGTTCGCCAGCGGGACGGTGATTTTGCCGCCATACGTGTAGAACGTGCGGTCCAGGGTTTTAAAGTCGCCAAAGGCGTCGCTGAACTCTTTGCCGGACCCGTTGAAGCCGTAAGTTCCAAACGCGTCGATTTCGGGCAGGAGCTGGTTCTTATCGTATTTCAATACGATTCCCTGGCGTTCCACATCCAGTTTTGCCTGCCTCAGTTCGGGCCGTTCATTCAATCCCTTGGCCCAGCTATCCTGCAAGTTCACTACCGGGGCCGGCGCGGTCAGCTTTTCCACCGGCTCGATGGTTACCCCCGCCCACTCGGTCGTATAGGCGTCCGTGATCAGAGATTTGAGCAGGCGTTCCTGTGTGCCGAGCTGGCTGTTCGCGGCAATGACGGCTGCGCGGCTCGAGGCGGCTTGGGCCTCGGCCGACTGTAAATCCAGTGGGGCCAAGGCGCCCACTTCGAGCCGTTTGCGGTTTTCCATTACCAGGCGCTCGGCCAATTCGACGGCTTTCTGTTGGACGACCAGGTTTTCGCGGTTGTAAATGAGGTCGTAATACGCCTGCTCGAGCGTGGTGATGGTCAGCATCACCTGGAGTTTAAGCTGCCATTCGGAGTACTTGAGCCGATTCTTGGCAATCCGGATCACCAGGCGATTATTGTCGATCAAGAAATTCTTGAGCAACGGCTGCGTGGCGCTCAACGAGGCGGATGCACCGGTGTTCTCAAACGGGATCGCAACGATGTTACTGTTAAGCAGGCCAAAGCTATGGCCCCATTGATCCCGGGTGCTGCCCTGCAGGCTATAGGTGGTGCCAATGGGCGTGACTCCGCTCAGGCCGCCATTGAATGAATTGTCGTCAGAAACCGAGCCCGGAATAATGAACCCGCCGCCCAACAATTGATTGCCGGCTTCGTTATGATCGTGTTGGCCGGACAGGGTAAACGTGGGATCGTACGCGCCGTAGTCGCCCGCAAGTGTGAATTGCGCGATTTGAGGATTATACCGGTCGATCTGGAGGTCGAGGTTGTGCTGCAATGCCAGCTGAACGCAATCTTGCAACGAAAGCGGACGCACCGGGGCGGTGGAATTGGTCTGCGCCACGGCCATACTGCTGCTGGCCGCGAGGATCCACAGAGTTCTCAAGATTCTCATTGTCTGCCGGAGATTGAGGTATCGATATGGTTTCGTCAAACAAACGCTGATACCAGTGCCACGATACCCATTAATAACTACTGGCCCGGGTTTTGCCCCGTTTGTCGCCTGTTCAGGCATTGCGTTCCCGATTCAAGACACCGCGCTTTGACAAAATGTTTCACCGAATCTCACGATGAATCTTGAGCGTTCTTCCAGCCGCAGCGCGCCAGGTCTTTAGTTTGCCGCCCTGTTCAGACGATCGGATATCGCCCGCCATTCATTTGTGTCGGGCACGGCTTCGACAATAATCCACCGCGCTCCGGCTTCATCGCACGCGTGCAGCTGGCCATAAATCGCTCGGGCGAACGCTTCGGCATCGTGCGGGATGACGTTCACCGACCCGAGTTGGTCGTCCGAAGGTATGTTCGTGTGCGCAATGACATGCGATTGGCCTGGGTTGAAGCCATGCTGCATCAGTTTTGAACGAAGCTCGGATTCGCTTTCCCACGTCCAGAGCACCAGCCGGGCGCGCGGTGCATAGTGCTTGCGTAGTAGACCCGGGCTTTTAAGGATGCTCCTGCGCGAATCTTGCGCAGTTTGCAATTCGCCTGTGACGGCCAGCAATGCTGGTTCACCGATCATCCCGGGTCGAAGGATGCAAGGAGGCACGACGGAAACATCCAGCACCGTCGATTCAATGCCGACATGCGATTGGCCACCATCGATGATCATGGAAATCCTGCGTCCAAGCTGCTTCAAGACGTGCTGGGCGTTGGTGGGCGAGACCTGGTTTGATAAATTCGCGCTCGGCGCTGCCAGCGGAAATCCACAGCGCCGGATAACCGCTTGCATGAACGGGTGGCTCGGCCATCGGATACCAACGGTAGACCCGCCGCCGGTGACGATATCGGGGATGGTTTCGTTTTTGGGTAACACCAGCGTCAAAGGCCCCGGCCAAAATGCCCTGGCCAGCCGCTCGGCAATGGCTGGGAAATTAGCGACGCAGCTCCGGGCCAAATCCAAATCCGCGACGTGGACGATAATCGGATTGTTTGCCGGCCTCCCTTTCACGGCGAAAATCCTTGCGACCGCCGCCGGATCGAGCGCATTGGCCGCCAGCCCGTACACCGTTTCGGTTGGTAAAGCGACCACCTGCCCTGCCCGGAGCAACTCTGCGGCGCGTGAGGCCGCCTGCTCGAACAGTTCCGGGGTATCAGTCGGCAGAACCTCAGCTCCCGTCAGTGCCACTTCAACAGCATAACTTTCGGGATCGCACAAAGTCAACGGGTTGGAATCGGGTGCGCGCCGTTCCAGGTCGCTCACGGATTGGCGCAACACGGACTTGCAAGCGGCCATAGGCGGTCGGAGACTCGCTCATGATCATTGAGCTGGTTAATACGGGTAGCGAATTAATGCTCGGCCGGGTTCTTAACACCCATCAGCAGTGGCTTTGCCGCAAGCTGGCCGATCTCGGGTACATTGTCTCCCGTCAGGTAGCCGTCCCTGATACCGGGGAGGCCATCGCGGCGGCTGTCGGCGAAGCGCTTTCGCGATCTGACCTGGTGATTACGACCGGCGGGCTTGGGCCAACTTCGGACGACCTCACCCGCGACCGCATTGCGGCGATGCTCGGGCTCAAGCTCCAGGAAGACCCTGCAATCGTTGCCCACATTTCACGATTCTTTGAGAGCCGCAACCGGCCGATGCCGGCTTCGACCCGCGTTCAAGCACTTGTTCCTGAAGGTGCACAGGTTTTGGAAAACCCCAACGGGACCGCGCCCGGGCTGGCGTTGGAGGTTAAGCCCAATCCGTTTCGAGGAGGTGCGCCAAGCTGGCTTGTGATGCTCCCCGGTCCTCCGCGCGAGTTGCGGCCTATGTTTACTGATGCGGTGGTTCCGTTGCTGCACCGCGTCTTACCCGCCGAGGTTTTCGTTTGCAGAACTCTGCGCGCCGTCGGGATTGGCGAATCAGTGGTGGAAGAGAGAGTCGCCGGACCTTTGGATCCACTGGTGCATGCCGGGCTGGAACTGGGCTACTGTGCCAGGCCCGGGCAGGTCGATGTCCGCATTTCGGCGCATGGAGCCGGGGCGCAGGGCCTCGTTTCGCAAGCGGAGGCAATCGTGCGCGAACGTTTGGACAAATTCATCTATGGCTCGGCCGACGAGGACATCGAATCAACGATCGTCGACCTTCTCACCCGGCGCGGTGAGACTCTGGCGGTGGCTGAGTCATGCACCGGCGGCTGTATCGCGCACCGGATCACAAACGTGCCCGGATCTTCGGTCGTGTTTCTCGCCGGCTGGGTGACGTACAGCAACGCCGCAAAACAACGGTTCCTTGGCGTGCGAACGGAAACGCTCGAGGCCCACGGCGCGGTCAGTGAACAGGTCGCCCGCGAGATGGCCGAAGGAGCACGGACGGGAATCGGTTCCAATTATGCCATCTCAGTGACTGGCATCGCGGGGCCGGGCGGAGGTTCGGAGGACAAACCGGTCGGAACTGTTTTTATCGGCTTGGTAGGCCCGTTTGAGACCGTCGTCGAACGGCGATTCAATCCATTCGACCGGGAGACATTCAAGCAGGTTACAGCACAGGGCGCCCTGGATCTGCTTCGCCGCAAAATACCGACCTGAAGCGGCTTGCCCGCTGCTAAAATTCACCACGCCGAGACTAGGCGCCGTTGTCCCCAATGGCTTCGACGGGACAGCCTTCCTTCGCCTCTTTGCATCGCGCTTCTTCGTCGGATGATTCAGGCTGCTTATACACGTACGAATACCCGCCGTCCTCGTTGCGTTTGAAGTTGTCCGGCGCAGTCTCGCGACACAGGTCGCAGTCGATGCATTGATTGTCGACGAAATATTTGCCCGGTGTGTTTTCAGGGTACCTGTTTGCCACGTCTGCCATAAGAAATCTATTTTGGTTCGAAATATGCCAATCCTCGACTCGATGGCAAGCGCATTCGCGGACTCAATTCCGTTCGCAGCGCCATGGAATTCAGCTAATAATTAAAATAAACAATCCAAACGTTGGCTTCCCGGCAGTTTAGATTCACTGACTAATTCACTGTCCGGGATACCCGAATCAGGGGCTCTCAACAGGGCTGTGAATAACTCGCGAACAACCGTTGGTAAGTCATGGTTGCCATTAGACAAAGTTGCCAGGTCCTCAGCGACTTGGCCACGCCTGGTCCAAAAGTCCGATGCCCCCGGAGTGTTCCTTGGGTTCCTGCTTAAACCCACTCACGACCGCGCCGGCCGGATTTCGCTCGATGAGGCTGATCCAGAAATGCCCGGGAAAACATGCGCCTTTACGCCCACGTTGGCTCCTGGAACTGCGGTCCGCTCCATCCGGGCGGGGATGCCTGGATCATCGCTGAGGCTTGGAACGGCTGAACGGTTGTCAATAAGTTCGTGGATAACTGTTGCGCGGCCTTTCAGCACGCCAGAGGTTCCGCCCTGTGAATAACCCGTGGCGTCGGCGACCGGAATTTCAGAATTGTAGATAAATAGCCTTCAGGTACCTGGCCTCCGGAAAAGTCGCCGGATGATCAGCAGGTTGACCCGTCCGCTGCAATTCAAAGATACGTGATTTGGTTTTCGCCACAGCGGATTGGATCGCGTGGTAAAACTCCTGTTCGCTTACGTGGGCCGAGCACGAACAAGCCACCAGAATTCCATTTGGTGAAAGGTGTCCAGCCCCCAGCACCGCGAGTCGCGAGTATGCCCGGATCGCTTCCTCGCGGTCGGTTTGACGGCGGGCCATTGAAGGAGGATCGAGCACAATCAAGTCGAATTTGCGCCGTGGGTTTGACCCCAGCCAATCGAAGGCGTCTGCCTGAATGGTTTCGCGGCGGCAGGTATGAATCGGGTCGATCGAGCTGTTGAGATGAAAATTCCGGTCACTCGACGCCAAGGCATGCGCGCTGATGTCGAGGTCGGTCACGGATCGCGCCCCGCCGCGTGCCGCATACACCGAAAACCCGCCCGAAAAACTGAACGCGTTTAACACCGACCGTCCCTTTGCCAGGAGTTCGACTTTGCGGCGGTTCTCGCGTTGGTCCAGGAAAAACCCCGTTTTTTGTCCGCGGAGAACATCGGCTTCGAACCGGAGACCGGATTCGGAAAAGAGGACGGGCTGATCGAGGGTAGAGCCGGCCAGGGTTTGTGCATCCGTTTTGGCGAATTGGCGAGCCGCGCTTTCTTGGATGTTGCGGCTTAAACGGAGGACAATTCTCTGCGGGCCGAAAGCGGCAAGGATAATCTCCACGAGTTGCTCAAGCCAGGGCAGCCAGGACACAGTATAGAGCTTGAGCACAACCGTGTCCGCGTAACGGTCGAGGACAAGTCCCGGCCAGCCGTCGCTCTCTCCGTTGATCCAGCGAAAGCCATTGGTATTCGAGTCGAAGAGGCCGTTGCGTTTCGCTTTGGCATTTTGGAAGCGCTCGATAAAAAACTGCCGGTTGACCGGCATGGGCTTGCCCGTGTGAAGCACACGCAGCCGCAATGGCGAATCCGGATCGAACAACCCAATCGCCAGAAACCTGTTGTTGCGGTCGTAGACGACACCTAGTTGGCCCGGCGCTCCGGCACGATTCTGTTCGCGAATGCTGTTCGAAAAGACCCACGGGTGCCCCGAGCGCAGCGCACTTTCGGCGGCCGTGGTGACCCGCAATCGCAATTGCGTTTGGGGGGATTTACCGCGCGGCGGTGCGCTCTGAATGCTCGAGGATCTTCCCATTAAGATGGGTCAATATCCTGGAATCGTTGGGGGCAGGCAAGCCGCTTGGCCGATGTTGGGATTGTCATTGTAACGCGTGGGCCGATAATTGCCGGGATGAACATCCTGTTTATAGGCGGGACTGGGAACATATCGAGCGACTGCGCGGCCCTGCTTTTCGAGCGCGGGCACGAGATCACCGTCCTGACCCGTGGCCGATCTGTCGTTCCGCACCAATACCGGTCCTTAGAGGTGGATCGAAAGGAGCGCACCGCCATGGAAAAGGCCATTCAACAAGTCCGTCCCGAGGTGGTATTAAACTTCCTCGGTTACGAGGTGGCCGATGTTCAACTTGATGCCGGGTTGCTTGGGAACTCGGTTCGGCAGTACATTTTTATCAGCTCGGCAACGGTGTACCTGAAACCCCCGCCAAAACTCCCGATTACAGAGGCCACGCCGCTGGGAAATCCATACTGGGAATATGCGCAGAAGAAGATTGCCTGTGAGGAATGGCTGCTCCGGCAGCACCGCGAAACAGGTTTCCCTGTCACCATTGTTCGGCCGTCCCATACCTATTCGAAAATGTGGGTCCCAAACCCTGTCTCGAGTTCGAGTTTCACTTTCGCGTCGCGGTTGCAACAAGGGAAGCCTGTATTCGTTCCCGATGCGGGGGAAAATCCATGGACTTTGACAGCCGCGTCGGATTTTGCGCAGGGCCTGGCCGGACTGATTGGAAATCCCCGCGCCATTGGCGAGGCGGTGCACATTACAAGCGACGAAGTGCTGACGTGGAACCAGATCGTAAATGAGATTGCCGACGCGATGGGTGCGGTCTCCCCGGTCGTGGTCAAAGTGCCGACCGAGCTGATTTGCAAGGTAGCGCCCCAGATGGCTGGTGGATTGAAAGGCGACAAAGCCCATCCGGGTGTTTTCGACAATTCAAAAATAAAGAGGCTTGTGCCCGGGTTCGGTTGTCAAAAACCGTTTCGCCAGGGTGTGCGCGAATCGGTCGAGTGGCTCCGCGCGCATCCTGAAAAGCAAAACCTCAATTCCGGAATCGATGCGCTCTGTGAACAAGTCGTGGCGGCTGCGCGTGCCCAGGCCGTCTGAATTGGCGGGCCGGCGGCGGATTATTTATCCTGGGGATTGAGGAACTTGAAAATCAATCCCGCGGCGAGTCCGCCGGTGAGGCAGGCCAGGAGGTAAATCCAGATGTTGGACCAGGCGGAAAGTCCCATGATTGAAATTCCCACGGCAACCGCCGGATTGAATGCCGCTCCCGAAATGCTGCCAACGGAGAACGCTCCGGCCAGCACCGTGAACCCGATGGCCAGGCCGTAAAAAGAATTGTTGGCCGTGCCCTTGGCAGTGGCGGTGTTCAGCACCACATAGACCAACGCGAACGTGTAAAGGAACTCGGCCAAAAGCGCAGGCCCGGTCCTGAGAACCATCGGTTTGGCGGACACTTCTCCTTTCAGATAATTGAGCGCGAGCGACGCCAGGACAGCGCCGGCCACTTGCGCGGCCCAATACGGCAACACGTCCGCGGTCGCACACCGTCCACGGATCCACACGCCAAGAGTTACCGCGGGGTTGTAATGCCCCCCGGAAATATGGCCTCCGGCGTAAATCATCACCATAAGGGCAGAGCCAATCGCCAGCGGCGCGATGACTCCTGCGCCGCCGATAACAACGCAGCAGCCGATCGTTAAAACCAGAAAAAAGGTCCCGATGAATTCAACGATGTATTTATTCATAACCTTGGTCTGGCCACATTTTATGTGACTCCGGCAGGTGTTTCAATGGCCCTTTTTCCTTTGACAACGATAGCTGTTCGCGCTCGCATGGACACTGAGCTGAACGCGCCTGCTATTATGAGAATTATCCTTTTCCTGTGGATGTCGGTTGCCGCTTTTTCGACCACTTTTGCCGTCGGCGCTGAATCGCGCTTCTTTGAAATGCGCACCTATTATGCCGCCCCCGGAAAACTCGATGATTTGCTCGCTCGATTCCGGGACCACACCATGGCGCTGTTCGAGAGGCACGGGATCACGAACATCGGATATTGGTTGCCGGAGACAAATTCCGAGAACGCACTGATTTACCTGCTGGCATATCCGAGCCGCGAAGCACGTGAAAAGTCGTGGAAAGAGTTCGGCGCGGATCCGGAATGGCAATCGGTCGCCAAAGCATCAGAACGCAACGGCCGGTTGGTCAGCAAGGTCGAATCTGTTTACCTGGAACCTACGGACTTTTCGCCGGCGGTTGTTCCGGGCGCTTCCGGGCCGCCTCGCTTGTACGAGTTGCGGCGTTACCACGCCAGTCCGGGCAAGCTCGATGAACTGCTGGCCCGGTTTCGCAATCACACTGCCGCGCTCTTTACCAAGCATGGCATGAGCCAATTTGGGTACTGGGTTCCCACCGAAAGGAAGGACGGCGCCGGAGAAACGCTCATTTACATTTTGATTCATAAGGACCGGCAGGCATGGGCCAATTCTTTTAAAGCATTCCGATCCGATCCCGAATGGGTTAAGGTCAAAGCGGACTCCGAAAAGAACGGTTCATTGACTATCGAGGGTGGCGTTAAATCAACACTGATGGTTCCCACAGACTTTTCCCCCGCAAAATGATGTTTTATGAAAAAGGCTGTTGTTTTTGCCTCCCTGTTTGTCTTTGCCCAATGTCTCTTTGCGGCGGACCCCAAGCCTATCAAAGTCGCGGTAGGGGCCGAATTCAAGATTGCCCTCGAATCCAACCCATCCACGGGCAATCAGTGGTTGATCTCCAGGCCGCTGGATGAGCGTTTCGTGAAGTTTCTTGGGAGTGAGTACAAGCGAGGACGCACCGACCGTCTGGGAGCTCCAGGCCGCGAACTCCTGAGCTTTAAGGCCTTGGGAGAAGGCAATACCCGCATTTACCTGAAGTACGGCCGTTTGTGGGAACATGACGTTGAACCGTCGCGAACCACGAATTTCGTCATCGTAATCTCCAAGGAAGATCCATCCGCAAAGTGAGCCGAACAGCGAGTCGATTGGTTAAATCGCCGGTTCATTTCTATTTGAAACGCGAGCGCGTGTGAGCCCGGCGTGCGTGTAGATCGATCCCACACCAATGTTGCCAGAGCTGACGGGTCGCCTTGTTGGCCTGTATATTGCTGAAATTCGAGTCAGATGCTGTTCTACAAAAGAGTTCTCTTGGCGGTCGGTTGTTTATGGTCCTGCCTGTTGTGCCGGGGTGCTACACTCACGTTCGTTGAGCAACCAGCCTCTGCGGGCGGAGACAACTCCTGGTTCAATGCCGTGAATTGGTTTATTCCAGACAATTCCGGAAACCTTCTGCCGGCCGGGCGCGTGCCGCAGGTTGACGAGGGGGCGATCATCACTGGGTCGGTTGATTTGCAGGCGGGTGGTGTGCGGGTTGCAACGTTGGTTGCCACCAACAACGCGTCGATTACCAATGGAACCGTTGCGGTGGAAAACCTGCAGCTTCTCAGCGGGAGCAGCTTTACAGCGGCGACCATCAATGTCCTGACGAGCCTTTCCGTGGCGGGAACCAATTGCGCGCTGAACGGCGCGACGCTCAACGTGCTTGGCATCGCTTCGGGTTTTTTGCAAGCGGCCTCCGCGCCGAACGGCAGTTCGCTGCTGTTGAATCAGGGCTCAGTTTTGTCGCTCGGCGGCGGTTTGAACCTGGGCAGCGGTTCGCAGATCATCGCCGGCGGCGCGCCACAGAACAAGATCATCGTGCAAACCACCGGCGCACTCATCTGCACGAACTCGGCTTCCGTGATCGGTTCGCCGAGCCTTCATCTTTTGATCGATAACAGCGGGCTGATCCGAGCTGACTCGGGATCGCTGGTATTCACCAACGGAATCGATTGGCAATCCAGCGCCGGGACGGGTGAGTTTCGCGCGGCCGGCATCGGATCAATTCTTTTGTTCAATGATCCGTTTCATGTGGATACCAACGTCACCAGCCTGTTTACAGGCGTGGGAACCAACAAATGGTTAAACGGCGCGACCATTGATGGCATCGTTCAGGTGAGCACTTTGGATCCGGCCACGCAGTTGGCGGGCCCGGGAACGCTGGAGATAAATGGTTCGGTGAGCGGGGCTGGGACTCTGCATATTCTTGGGACCACAAACCAGGGCGGCATCGGTGTTTGGGACGCGGGCACATTAAGCCTGCCTGCAATTTCGATCGATGCCGGGGGGAGTTTCCTCATTGGACTTGCAAGATCTGCATGCGAACTGGCCGGCTGTGCCGCCACCAACTTCGGCCAATCCGTTTTTGCCGGCGGAAATCTTGCATTCAGCCATGGCGCAGTCTTCAACAATCAGCCGGCGGCCATTTTTCTGATGCAAACGAACGGGACATTTTCATCCGGCCCGCAGGGTGGAGCTTTCAACAATTTTGGGCTCGTTCGGAAAATGGGTTTGGGAACGACCGCGTTTGCAAATTCCAATTCAATCGCGGGACCGGACTTCAACAATTCGGGACTCATGGACGTTGAAGGCGGGCAGATTAACCTGCTTGGGGGGGCCAGCAGCGGGGAATTTCGGGCGGCGAGCGGCGCCTCCATATGGTTTTGGGGTGGGACGCATGTTTTGAATCCGGGGGCAAGTTTTACAGGAGCAGGGGCGGAGAAAATCTCGCAAGGAATGTCCCCGGTCCGGTGCCTGTTAAATGAATCGGCGAGCCTTAATCAGCTTGAGATTGGGGCCGGCGGAGTGCTGGATTGTTCGGCCGCCCCCGCCGGGGCAGTTACGCAAATCGCCACGCTGCTCACGCACGACAACGCGGTCATTACAAATGCCGCCATTCAGGCGGCCTCTTTTGAAATGCGGGATCAGAGCTTGATCGCATCAACAACAATCTCGGCGGGCAACTCCGCAATTATCGACGGTACCAACTGCATCTTTTCTGGTTCCACCTTCAACAATTCCGGGTTGTGTGCCCTCAACGGTGGAGCGCTAATGCTGGCGCAGAACTCGGTCATCAACAACGGCCAGGGCGCGAGCTTCGTTCTGCAACCCAATCTTTCAATCCTCAAGCCGTCCTTGACCGACGCTTCCATCATCAACAATGCCGGCACTTTTCTGCAGATGTCCCCGGGAACGTGCCTGGTTGTCCCTGATTTTTCGAACTCAGGAAATCTCGAGGTTCAGAATGGCATACTGTCGTTCCAGGGCGCGTGGACGCAGACTCAGGGCACTTCGAGGGTCGACGCCGGTGCAATTCTTGGCGGAACAAATCTGAACGTGCTCGGTGGTACTCTTTCCGGCACCGGCACGCTTGCCGCCAATGTGATAAACGCGGGCGGGACGGTGGTTCCCGGCGCGCCGTTTGGGACGCTCTCGATTGCCCCGGGATGGAACTATCAACAGGCAGGTTCAGCGGCCACCTCCCTGGCCCTTCGCGGGACAGCGCCGGGCCAGTTCTCGGAAGTTACAGCGGCGGGCAACGCCTTCCTGGACGGCCAACTCCGGGTGAGTCTGACCAACGGCTTTGTGCCCGTACCGGGCGCGATCTTTCAAGTTCTCACCGCTGGCTCCGTTACGGGCAAATTTGCGCAAGTGCTCTTTCCACCGGCAAACGACGCGAGTTGGTTGATTCGCTACGACACAAACCGTGTGAGCCTTGTGCTTGCTCCCACGCAAAAGCTCGGCCGACCTGCGGTTTCCGGCGGGGCAATGAATCTTTCAATCGCGACCACTGCAGGCCTCAATTACCAACTCCAGGCGAGTGACCAACTCAACCCGGCCAATTGGCAGAAGGTTGCTGATTTTCAGGGTGACGGCACGATCCAAACGTTCCGCGATCCCGCGACCGGGGCGACTCGATTTTATCGGCTGGTCACACGCTGATCGGTCCCTCCTCACGTTCCAATTTGGGACATTGCCTGTCCCGCCGGAAGCGGACGGGCGCGCGGTTTCGGGGAAAACAGTTGCGTGCGATTTATTTGAAGCCTTGCCGCCCCGGCGGATTCATGTCACCCTAAAAATTGAGCCTGATAGTCTGAATTGGCAGTGTTTATGCACTGTCGTTGCGTGCTGTATGACGCCTCGGCGATCGCAGCAACACAGCCATGAAGAAACTGAGTCGAAGTGTCCCTTTCCACGACCGCGCGCGGTCGTCTTGCGGTGGTTTTACCCTGATTGAACTGCTCGTTGTCATTGCCATCATCGGGATCCTGGCCAGCCTGTTATTGCCGGTTCTGGCTCGGGCCAAAGAAGGAGCGCGGGCGACGCAGTGCCGCAACAACCTGCGGCAGGTCGGTATCGCGGCGCGGCTGTACGCCGACGATAACCGGGAGACTTATTCCTGCCTGGCGGGCGGCTCGATCATTTACGGCGGGCAATGGACACTTGGCCCAAACTCCACTGCGCTCAGGCCGGTCACCGATTTTCAAGGTTATTGGGGGCTCGGCTACTACACGTACGTCGGGGGCAACAAGAAGGTTTTTGCCTGCCCGGATGCTTCCCTAGTGGATGATTACCGCGACCTTGGCTACACGTATCCCCACGACTACTGGGCAAACTCCAGCTATGGCCAGTGCCAATACCTTACGATCCCGTACACCGGCCAGAACACGCAATATGATCCTGGCGCAACCGGGCCGTTGCGAATCAGCAGTTACGTCAGCCCAACCAGCACGATTTTTTGCCAGGATTCCTTTGAACCTCTGATGTCGGGTCCGGACGACAGCCTGGCCGTGTTTCCGGGCGGCACACAGATCTTGAGCCGATGGCAGCCGGGCTCGGCCTATGCTGCGTTGTACGCGCCAGCGGACCTGAGCTCCGCCTGGTGGCGTCATAACAAGGGCTGCCTGACGCTGTGGGTCGGAGGCCAGGTTACCCGAATCCCTTATACACCGGGTGGAATTGACTACCGGTGGTACACCGGCGAACAACCGGCGAGCATGCCCCGTTGAAATAGGTGGGGCCTCCCGCCTGAACGGCTTACGCCGTCTGTGCGGTCGCACCCTCGCGCCCGTCCCGGTTTGCGTTTGCGCCGCGGGTCCAGTGACGCTATAGATCCTGGTGCTCAGTGCAGGAAAAATCCAGGGAAACCCATCCCAGCCGATGAATGAGAGGCTATTGCTTCTCGTTCTGGCGGCCATTCAATTCACGGCGATTGTCGATTTCCTGATCATTCTTCCGCTTGGTCCCCAATACATGCGGGTGTTTCACATCAATCCCGGTCAGTTTGGGTTGATCGTTTCGGCTTACGCAATCAGCGCGGGCATTTCCGGTGTGGCGACCGGTTTTGTCCTGGACCGTTTTGACCGCAAGCGCGCGTTACTGGTGCTTTACTTCGGGTTCACTGTGGGAACGTTGTTTTGCGCGCTCGCGCCGACGTATCCTTTGTTGGTGGCCGCCCGGGTTGTGGCCGGCGCATTCGGCGGTGTTGCTGGAGCTCTCATCCTGGCGATTATCGGGGACGTGATACCCGAGGAGCGCCGCGGCGCCGCAATGGGGATGGTCATGTCTTCGTTTTCAGTGGCTTCGATTTGCGGCGTCCCGATTGGACTGGTCCTGGCCGACACTATGGACTGGCACCTGCCTTTTTTTGTCTTGGCAGCTCTAAGCCTCGTCATCCTTCTCGCTTCAGCCCGCGTTCTACCCCAGCTCCGCGGACATCTTGTCCACGTCGGGGAGCAACACCCGGTTAAGCAAATGATGGCCGTGCTTTCCCACACCGATCACCAGATGGCCTTCCTTTTTATGGCGATGCTTTCGTTCACGGGCTTTGTCGTGTTTCCGAATATCGCCACGTACATGGTGCTGAATGTGGGTCTCACCGAACGGCAACTGCCCCTGATCTATCTTGCGGGCGGACTCGCAACCGTGTTCAGCCTTAATTGGATTGGCCGCTGGGCCGATCGAACCGGCAAATTGCGAGTGTTCACCTGGATGTCGCTGGCGGCGACGATTCCCATCGTTTTGGTAACGAACCTGCCCCGGGCGCCACTCCTTGCGGCGATACTCAGCTCGACCCTCCTGATGGTTTGCATGTCCGGGCGGATGGTGCCGGCAATGGCACTCATGACGGCGAGCATCGAAGCGCGATACCGCGGCGGTTTCATGAGCATCAACTCATCGGTTCAGCAGTTTTCCTGCGGCGTGGCGGCTTACCTGAGCGGACAGGTCCTGGTTCAAACGACTGACGGCACCTTGGCACATTTTCCGGCCCTGGGTGCAGCTTCGGTTGTCTGCGCCCTAATCTGCATTTACCTGGCGCGATTTCTGAAAGCCCCTGAGGCTTCTGAAACCCCGGTTCAAGGACTTCCCGTAGAGGGATAAGCCCATCCTCAAGCGAGCCGTTTCAAACGGAACACGCCGTGATCGTATTTGCACGAGTAATGGCACGTGAGATCGTCGCCATTCACCTCGCCGTTGCACCGGTAGATCCCTCCTGCAAGGGTTCCCAGGTCCGCCTCGCCCTCAAGAAACGTACGGCCATCACGGCGCTGGACTTGCAAGGGAGTCACATAGCCAACCTTGAAGATGAGCGAATAGCTGGCATAAAAACACGCCGTGTAGCGATTTTCGGCGGCTGGACTCAGGACGCATTTAAGCTCTCCCCGATGCCCGCTTTGCTCGCTGACCCATTCACCCTGCCAACGACCGACGATCGCGTCCTTTTGCCCCGGCTGCGTCTCATAACGCTTCCATTCGCGGTGAAACGCGGCCCGGCTGTTGAGCAACGCGGCAAGCATGTGCGAAATCATGCGCAGAGGATTGGACCGGGCCTTTGTCATTTTGACCTTTTATTGCTGGAGGTTGGAGGTTTGGCGGCGGGTTGGCCGAGCACCTCGCAAATTGCCGCAACGACATCCGGGTTCGGATCCTGGCGCGCTTGTTCAAGGCCGGCAAGCGCTTGCCTGCCATTTGCGCCACGGTTGCGCAGGATGCCCAACGTGCGAACGCAGGTGATTCGGACCGCCGGATTGGGATCGCTGAGATGGCGGCTCAACAGCGGAGTTATCGGCGACCCCAGTTCCAGTAGGATACTCGTTGCGCGAAATTCGCTGAAATTGGCGGTCTTTCCCTGCGGGAGGATCGGCCGAAGCCGAGTTGGGATCCGTGCCCGAAAATTCTGATAAGCGGCGCTGGTTCCGTAGCGGGGATCCTCACGCGCAACTTTGGCCAGAACGTACGGAGCCGCTGGTGCACCGATTTGCTGAATCGCCATCGCGCAATCCTCGTATCCGGCATCGAGCCATTGGCCCACGGTTTTTCCGGCATACATAGGTTCGACGCTCTCGGGTTGGCTTTTGCTGAAATGGAGCCCGCCGACGGCCAAAGCCATCGCCAGTAGCCAACCAGCCGCGATGACCCGGCCTATTTTGATTCTTTGGTCGTTGCCGTTCACGTCCATGCTTTAGAGGAATCTCTGTTGACAAAGGCCAGGATGCAAGCGGGTACGCGGCTGAAAAAGGAAGGGGGCCTCCAGGCCCCCTCACAGGCTTCGCGGGATAACCTCGGCAGGCCGAGGCGGAAGCCATAGCGATGAAATTAAAGCACGGTGCACCTCTGTCAAGGGCCTGATTGGGAACCTTGGGGACCCTCTGCGTCGATTGCCATCAGCTCAACCGCGGTCGCTCCCGCTTTATCCGCGCCCGGTGAAACCCCGGTATGACTTCCAGAACTGCTCCGGGTTGCTGTGCAACGCGCAGCGTGGGACACTCTTCTCGATGCAGGATATGAAGATGTTGTTCTCTTCGCGGAGCCGGATGCAGATCGAGCAGGTCCGGGCGCGATTGGCGGCTTCAGGAGTCCGCTGTGAAGTGCGCTTTTTTCCTGTGGATGCGCGGCAAACCGGGACGTCGACTTATCCTGAACTCTGGGTCGAAGCCAACCCCGATTACCACACCGCGTCTATCCTCTATGCATCTCCGGTCCAGTTGCTAAGACAAAGAGCCGAGGGCAAAGCCATCCATCGGCCTTGCCCTGATCGGTAAATCGAGCTTCTACGCGCCTGGACCTTACCGTGGCGGAGGCGGCGGTTCGGGCGCGGTATTTGGAGCCGGAGTTTCCGGCAGCCGTTCATGTCCCTTCAGTGGATCGCGAATGATTGCGCGCCCGGTCGGGGTCGGCTTGATCGTGATTTCGTTAATCACCTGGCTGACGCCCGGAACGCCCGAGGCGATTTCAGCAGCCCGGTTGCGCTGGTCTTCCGAATCCACGAACCCTGTGAGTTGTGCATTTCCGTTATAAACATGGACCTTCACGTCCGGAAACTTTAGAACCGGGTCGCTCGAAAGAGCGTGGTTCACATTGAAGGCTGTCATTTTGTCATTGATCGCCTGCCCGGTTGTGCGGTCCCGGTTCGATTGGCAGCCCGTGACGCCGACCGCGACGGCCAGCAGCGCCGTTGCTCCGATTCCTCTAAGGCTATTTATATTAATTCTCATCGTTTGCTTTCTCCTATGATTCCAACACAGTCCGTTTTCAACATCCGTTAGGCTGCAGTGCTTTCCATGGGGTTTTTCCCGGCTGGTTGATCTTGTGCCGCTTTTCCTTATGCTGCTGTCGATGAGGAAGACCGAGAAGCCCGTAGCCGACCCTGAGTTGCGGCGCAAAATCGAGGAGCTGATTGCCTACAAAGGCGGCGGCTTCAACGAACAAAGTGTCGCCGACATTGTGGAGAACGCGCTGAAGTTGCTCACGGATGTGCGCCACAGCGGCGATGTTCGCGTGATCCAAACCGCTCTCCGGGAGATGCGCTATGCGTTCAAACTCTTCGCCCCTTACGCCCACGTGCGCAAAGTGACGATCTTTGGTTCAGCACGGACTCTCCCGACGCGGATGGAATATCAGCAGGCGCTTGAATTCGGCCGCAAGATCGCCGCCGCGGGTTACATGGTGATCACCGGTGCGGGCGGCGGCATCATGCAAGCCGGCCACGAAGGCGCCGGCCCGGAGAAGAGCTTTGGCGCCAACATCCGCCTGCCGTGGGAACAAACCGCCAATCCCGTCATTCGCGAAGACAAGAAACTTGTCACCTTCAAATATTTTTTCACTCGCAAGCTCATCTTCATTCGTCATTCCGATGCCATTGCGCTCTTTCCCGGAGGGTTCGGCACCATGGACGAAGGCTATGAGGCGCTGACGCTGATGCAGACCGGCAAGAGCCAGTTAATGCCCCTTGTGCTCATCGATCGGCCCGGCGGCACCTATTGGAAGACGTGGGACAAACACATTCGCGAACACCTCTTGCGCGATCAACTCATCTCCCCTGACGACCTGCACCTGTACCAAATCACCGACGACACCGACCAGGCCGTAAAAATGATTACGCGGTTCTACCGCAACTTCCACTCCAGCCGCTTCGTCAAAGAGCTCTTTGTCATCCGGCTCAAACATGCGCCTCCCGAATCGGCGCTCCGGGCCCTCAACGAGGATTTCGCCGACCTCATTGTCGGTCCCCCGATTGAACGAATGGATCCGACGCCCGAAGAAGTGGCCGACGAAGACAACGTCGAGCTGCCTCGAATTGGCTTTGGTTTTAACCGGCGGGATTACGGCCGTTTGCGGCAGCTCATAGACGCGTTGAACGGTCTGTAGGTCGGTCTCACAGTCAAGAAATAGAACTTGTGTTCAGCTCGACGTCCGTTAGCGTTTCTCCTCATGAAAGTCGAATTTTACGGTCACGTTCGGCAATACCACAACATCAAATCCGAAATTGATCGCAATATTCAAGCCGTGCTGGAGAGCGGCCAGTACGTCATGGGGCCGATGCTCAAGAAATTTGAAAGTGAGCTG
>DATGLT010000018.1:0-45565 GCA_035294005.1 Verrucomicrobiia bacterium | reverse complement strand
CAACCTCAACCTGGTCCTGGATGTGCCCGTCAGCTTGACCATCGAACTCGGCAGTTGCCAGTTGCCCATGCGCGAAGTCCTCCAGCTGGCGGTCGGCTCCGTGATCCAATTGGAAAAGGCGGCAGACGCACCCATCGAATTGAGCGTCAACGGAAAACTCATTGCTCGCGGTGAGGTTGTCGTTATTGAAGATCGTTACGGGGTTAAGATAACCGAAGTGATTGGAGCTAATCCCCCGGTCTAATCCCCATCGATCTGAGCCGCCCCAGGTTCATGAATTCATCCTCGCACAATCAAGCCGCCAAAAAAGCTTCTCCGCTCCTTCTCGCGGCGACCTTGTGCCTCTGCTCCGTCCTGCCCCTCGGCGCGGCTGATACTAATTTCGTTTCGTTTCACGCCGGGTCATTGCCCGACACCGGGCCCTCGCTGCTTCGGGTCCTGGGAGCGCTGGCTTTGGTTCTGGGTTTGTTTTTGGGCGGAGCATGGGTGGTGCGCAATGGCCGTTGGAATGCTTTTTCGCGGGGAAAAACCACGCGGCTCAATGTGCTCGAGTCCCGCTCCCTTGGAGCCCGCCAGGCTTTGTACGTTGTCGGCTACGGTCAGGAGCGCTTCCTGGTCGGATCAACGCCGGCCGGCATCAATCTCGTCAGCCATCTCGCCCCTGCGCAGGAAGGCGAACCGCAAGCACCCGCTGCCCCTAATGGTGTTTCTTTTGCCCAGGCTCTCGGCACGGTGTTGCGCGGCCAAAAAGTCCTGCCTGACAGCCGCGGAGGGTCGAAATGAACTCCGAGCAAGGCATTGGAACTGATGCTGCCCCTTTGGTTTCTACCTCGAACCGGCCTGAGGGTAATCCGTCCCGGGCGCAGGCACCACGCCGGCGGACCGACCCGAGTCGGGTCGCACCCTCAGCACTGACGTTCCGTTTCCGTCGTTCCGAGCGCCAGGCTCTCTTCCACGCGCCTCTGCTCCACCATTGGCTGCCGGTGCTCATCGGATTTGCAATCCTGGCGTCCGCCTGGAGTGCTTCGGGCCAAACGAACTTGAACGCGGGGAATTTGACAACCGGGTTCGGCCCTGTGCAGATCACCCTCGGAGGTCAGGGTGGCCCGCAGGATGTCGACACCGGGATCAAGGTTCTGTTCTTGCTGACATTGCTGACCCTGGCGCCTTCCATTCTCCTGTTGATGACCTGCTTCACGCGGATTGTGATCGTCCTTTCTTTTGTGCGCACCGCGTTGCAGTTGCAAGGCACCCCGGCGAACCAAATCATCATCGGGCTTTCGCTGTTCATCACGTATTTCGTGATGGCGCCGGTCTGGGACAACATCAATCGGGATGCCCTGGGTCCGTACCAGGCGCAAAAGATCACCAGCAGTCAGGCGATGGACCGGGCCGCGCATCATTTGAGCGTGTTCATGCTCAAGCAGACCCGTCCCAAGGACGTCGAGTTGTTCGTCAGCATGGCCAAGCTCGAGCCTTCCGCGGCTGAAGAACTGCCGCTGCGGGTGGTGATTCCGTCATTTGTCATTAGCGAATTGCGGACCGCATTTCAGATGGGCTTTCTCATCTACGTCCCTTTCATCCTGATTGATCTCATCGTCGCCACGGTGCTCATGAGCATGGGCATGATGATGATGCCCCCGGCGACAATCTCGCTCCCGCTGAAAATCCTTCTGTTTGTGCTCGTGGACGGATGGGACCTGGTCATCCATTCGCTGGTGCGCAGCTTCGGAATGTAACCTTAAGACTCTATGAATCCTGAATTCGCAATTGAACTGCTCAAAACCATGATTTACCAGGCGCTCACCATAGCGGCGCCTCTTCTGGTTACCGCGATGGTCATTGGTTTGGCGGTCAGTCTGTTCCAGGCCGTCACCACCATCCACGAACAGACCCTCGCATTCGTGCCCAAAGCACTGGCGGTTATCGGCATGCTCTTGCTCTTGCTCCCTTGGATCGTGCGCTCACTGACGGAGTTCGCCGTCGCCGTGATCCAAAAACTTCCGCAAATGGTCCAGTGACCTGGCCCGGCCGGTCATGGAACTGGATTTACAAAGCTGGTTGTTCGTTTTCCTGAGGGTCAGCGCTTTTCTGCTGGTCCTGCCGTTCTTTTCGTTCACGAACTTCCCGGTGGTTTTGCGCGTCGCGCTGGGAGCGTTAACAGCCTTGCTGCTGGCGCCCCTGTTACCGCACTCCGCCACGGGCTCGTTGCCATTCACAGGGCTCATTGCCCTCATGGCCCAGGAGATTAGCATCGGCCTTTTGATGGGATTCATCTCCCGAATGGCGTTCTACGCAGTCGACCTGGCCGGCAACTTTGTCTCCGCTGAACTGGGCTTGAACATGGGCGCCATTTTCAACCCGCTGGAAGGGCACAGCTCCCAGGTCCCGGGAATGGTTCTGTTTTTCCTGGCTTCAGTGGTTATGTTTACGCTGGACCTGCACCATTGGGTGCTGGTGGGGTTTCAACAAACCTACGCCGTGCTGCCTATCGGAGCGGCGCACCTGAACGGTGGGTTGTTTGAAACTGTTCTTAAACACACCAGCCGTATCTTCGTTGTCGCTCTTCAAATCTCGGCCCCGATCATCGCCGTGTCGTTCGTTGTGACCATTGTTTTTGCGGTTCTCAGCCGAAGCGTTTCCCAGATGAACGTTTTTTCCGAAAGTTTCGCCTTTAGAATCGCCGGGGGCCTGATCGTCTTTGGCTTTACTCTCCAGCTCACGGCCCAACACGTCCTCAATTACCTGCGGCGTCTTCCCGAGGATTTGATCCAAATAGGACAGATGCTCGCCGGAGGCTGACGGGAGCCCTATGGCCGAGCACACAGGCGAGAAGACAGAACAACCGACACAGCGTCGGTTGGAGGATGCTCTTAAGCGCGGCCAAATTGCCCGCAGCGCGGAAGTGCAGACTGTCTTTGTGCTGCTCGGGGGACTGGCCGCCCTTTCTTTCGCTGGGCAGGAAACGTGGCGAAACCTCGCCGGCGCAACCGCCGCGATGCTGGGCCACCTCCATGACACCTCGATCACCGGCAATTCACTGCAGGGCTATGCATTCGCCGGGACCCTG
This sequence comes from Verrucomicrobiia bacterium, assembly GCA_035294005.1. GTDB lineage: Bacteria > Verrucomicrobiota > Verrucomicrobiia > Limisphaerales > UBA8199 > JANXQE01. Next base: position 42,495 of record DATGLT010000018.1, on the reverse strand, counting down.
ATGATCATCAAGTGCGCGGGGCCGATTGTGCTCGCTACCGCCGTCGCCGGCCTGCTCGCGGGCGCGATTCAGAATCGTTTCAACACCGCCTCGGAAGCGTTAACCCCTAACTGGAACCGCATCAATCCCATCGAGGGATTCAAGCGCTTGTTCTCGATGAACACTTTCGTGCCCACCGGCACGGCCCTCGCCAAGCTCGCTTTCATCATTCTCCTGACTTTTTCGGAAGTGAAGAAAATCCTCAGCGACCCCATTTTCACCACCTCCGTCAGCGTCGGGCGCATGGCTGAGTTCCTGGCGACGACCTGGATCCGAATCGTGTTTCGAATCTGCCTGGTCCTGCTGGTGATCGCCGCGGCTGATTACGGCTACCAATGGTGGCGCATTCATCGCGACCTGATGATGACCCGTGACGAGTTGAAGGAGGAAATGAAGAACAATGAAGGCAACCAGCAGATCAAATCCGCTCGCCGGCGTCGCCGCGCAACCAGCAAAGCCAAAATGCTCGCACAGGTCCCGAAGGCGGACGTGGTCGTCACCAATCCAACACATATTGCCGTGGCTCTCCGCTATGACCGCAAAACCATGCGCGCGCCCAGGATCGTTGCAAAAGGGATTCGGCTCAACGCTGAGCAGATCCGTGAGGTGGCTCGCAAACACCAGGTTCCCATCCTCGAAAACAAGCCCTTGGCGCGAATGCTCTTCAAGCACGGCCGGTTAGGTGGCGAGGTTCCTGCTCAGATGTATGCTGCGGTCGCGGAAGTTCTGGCCTGGGTTTACCGGGTGAACCGTTATCGTTATTACACCGAACAAAACCAAGTTTCCTGACAAGCCATGGGCGCACTAAGCGACAGGATGCGTAAGCTGCTGCGGTACGGCGATTTGTGGCTGATTTGTGCCCTCTTCGGCACCATCCTTTTGCTCATCCTGCCAGTCGCCCCCGTGCTTCTGGACCTGCTGCTGACATTCAGCATTGCCCTGTCATTGCTGACCTTGCTGGTGATCCTTTACCTGCGCCAACCGGCAGAGTTTACCGGGTTCCCGACGTTGCTCCTGTTTATCACGTTGTACCGTCTCTCGCTCAACGTCGCCTCCACCCGGCTAATTCTCCTGGACGGTTATGCCGGGCATATCATCGAAGCGTTCGGGAATTTTGTCGTCCGTGGCAATTATGTCGTGGGGCTCGTGGTCTTCTGCATCCTGGTCCTGATCAATTTCATCGTGATTACAAAGGGCGCGGGCCGTATTGCTGAAGTGGCGGCCCGTTTCACACTGGATGCCCTGCCCGGCAAACAAATGGCCATAGACGCCGAGTTGAATGCGGGCCTGATCAACGAAGCTGAAGCGCGCAATCGCAGGCGCGCGCTCGAAGAAGAATCGGATTTCTACGGAGCCATGGACGGCGCCAGCAAGTTCGTGCGCGGCGACGCCATCGCGGCGATTCTCATCACGGTCATCAACGTAATAGGCGGTTTTGCCATCGGCATTGTTCAGAAGGGCATGACGATGAGCGAGGCGCTCCAGCGGTTTACAATTCTTTCAATTGGCGACGGCCTGGTCTCACAAATCCCGGCCCTGATTACTTCGACGGCGGCGGGTATTTTAATCACGCGCGCGACGTCCAAAAACGATTTGGGCCGCGAACTCGGACGCCAGCTTTTATTTTATCCGCGCGCCCTGACGGTGCTGTCGTGCATGCTGGTGGTGATGGGTATTGTGCCGGGGTTACCCACAATGCCATTCCTGTCGCTGGCTGCCATTACCGGCCTGCTCTCTTACACGATGCATCGCCATGGTGCTCTGGACCTCGCGACCCCGGTTGGCGCCACCATGAACGCCCAATCAACGGCCAAAGGCGCCGACCCCAAACCAGCGGTAGCTGGCGCCGCGCCCGGTGCTGAGGCCAAGCCCAATGACAAGCTCGAAAATCTTTTGACGGTTGAGACGCTCCAAATCGAGCTGGGCTATGCCCTCGTTGGATTGGCCGATACACGCAAAGGCGGGGATTTGCTGGAACGCGTTACCGGCGTGCGCCGCAATTTTGCGCAGGACATCGGCGTGCTGATACCGCCAATCCGATTGCGCGATAATTTGCAATTGGCTCCCAATGAGTACCGGTTTTTGTTGAAGGGAAGCTCGATCGCTCAAGGCCAGCTCATGCCCGGCCATTGGCTGGCCATGAATGCCACCAATAGCAAGACAACTCTCAAAGGTGTCCCGACTATTGAGCCGGTCTTTCAACTGCCGGCCACCTGGGTGACGGATCCCGACCGCAAAGCCGCCGAAACAGCCGGCTACACCGTCGTGGATGCCGCTTCTGTCCTCGTGACGCACCTGTCCGAAACCGTGCGGCGTCATTGCCATGAAATTCTGACCCGCCAGGATGTTCAGGTTCTGCTCGATAACCTGAAGCAGACTCATCCAGCCGTGGTGAACGAATTGATACCGGCACAACTGACCGTCGGCCAGGTGCAGCGCATTCTGCAAAACCTGCTCGCCGAGGGAATCTCCATTCGGAATTTATCCGGCATCCTCGAGAAGGTTAGCGATTTCGCTTCGATCACGAAAAATCCGGACGAATTGTCCGAATACGCTCGCCGGGCGCTGGGGCCTCAGATCACCAAGCCTTATCAAAGCGACAATGGGAGCTTGCGCGCGATCACCATGGATCCCCGGCTGGAACAGCAGTTGGCCCAGGGCATCCGGCAATCTCCCACGGAGGTGGCTCTCGTCGTCGAGCCCAAGCTTGCCCGGCATATCATGGATACCCTTTCAAAGTTTGTTCAGCAGATGCTTTCGGCCGGGCAACCGCCGGTGCTGTTATGCGCGCCTCCTCTGCGGCTTGCGTTCCGCCGGTTTTTCGAAACCACTTTCTCCGATTTAGCCGTGCTTTCCTATTCGGAAGTGCCCTCGCGCGTGCAGGTCCACAACGCTGCTGTCATACCTTGTCCGGAATAGCCGCCGTCACAATAGGCCGAACTCGCCTTCATGAAGATCGCTTCCTTTGTTGCCGATACTGCCGCGGGCGCACTGGAGCGGGTCCATGCCGAACTCGGCGCGGAAGCGGTGGTTCTGAGCATGCGACCCATGCCACGCCAGGGTTTTGCGCGGTTCTGGCAACGCCACACCTCGGTCGAAGTTTTGGCCGGCGTCCTGGAGGAAACGGACAAATCGGAAACGTCGAGGCGAATTGCGGACAGCCTCGAATCCACAGACCTTTTCCGCATCAGGCCAGTGCTGCGGCCGCTGTACGACGGTTCGGGCAGGCCGCATGTCTTTATCGGCCCTCCCGGAACCGGTAAAACGACCCTCCTTTGCAAGTGGATGGCATTTTCTGTTTTGAATGAGAGCCGGACAGTCCAGGTGTTCCGGTTGGACACCGTTAGCGCGAACACCGCCGAGTTCCTCAATGTTTATGGAGAAATGTTAGGCATATCGGTGGAACGGTTTTGGAAGGCAACCACGCCTGCGGACTTGTGCCTGCTGGACCTGCCGGGCGTCAGCATGACGGATGAAGCTGGCCTGGGCGCTTTAAGGAGCCAACTCTCCAACCTCGGCCAACCCCGCGTTCACCTTGTGCTGAACGGGGCGTATGACTCAGCCGTTTTGCAGGCCCAACTCCTCGCCTTTTCAGCATTCGACCCGGAGGACGTGAGTTTTTGCCACCTGGACGAAGAGCCGCGGTCGAACAGGTTGGGTGAATTCCTGGTGGGCACAAATTGCAGTATTCGCTTCCTGAGCACCGGGCAAAAAGTTCCAGGCGGCTTCGCGGTGGCTCCTGACCCCCGGCTCATTTCCCCTGATTCGGCCCGGTAATTGCCTCAATCGCCGCAAGTGCAGGCCGTTGCGGCATTTTGTGGCAAAGCTTCTGCTTAACGACCCCTAGATAGATGAAAGCGTTGATGATTTTCGGGGCTTTGATCGGCTTCCTAATAGGGTGCGCTCCCGCTCTGATGGGCCTGAACTCCTGGCCCACCGCCTTGTGGCGCGCATCTGCCGCCGCCCTGGCGGCAGGCCTTCTGACGCGTTGGTGGACCGGTGTCTGGCTGGAAGGGCTGCGCAACGCCTTAACTCAGCGCCGCCACCGGCCTCCCGTTCCAACCCCAAATTTAAAACCCGCCACTAAGCCATGAGCCCCCAAGCGATAGCCGAGGCACCGCCTGCGCCACGCGAGGTTCACCCAAGCGCCCAGGAGCTTTGGCAGCGGTATCATCGGGAAGGCGGAAGCCCCTCCGAAAACGCGCTCGTTGAGAAATACCTCCCGCTGGTTCGCTCGGCTTTGGGGCGCCTGGCAATGACTTTGCCCGATCACGTCGATCAGGACGATTTGAATAGCGCCGGCCTGCTCGGCTTGCTCCAGGCCTTGCGCAACTACGATCCCGGCTGCGGCACCAGTTTCGAGACTTACGCCCGTTTGCGCGTGCGTGGCGCAATGCTCGACGAATTGCGCCGCATGGATTGGGTTCCCCGCACGGTGCATGAAAAAGCACGCCGCATCCAGGACACGATCGGGCAGGTCGAACAGCGCCTCGGCCGCATTCCCACAGATGCTGAAGTCGCAAAGGCCCTGAACATTTCTCCCGCCGAATATTCCGATCTCCTTGCTGAAGTTCGCCCCGCAACATTCATCTGTTTGGACGCCGTCTGCAACAGCGAAGACGGCAGCAGTGTTTGCGACGTTATCGCCGACCCGTCCTCCGAGGGCCCGGTCGAGGAGGTTTCCCGCAACGAGTTGAAGCAGATCATTGTCGAGCGGTTGAAAGAATTGCCGGAGTCGCAACGCAAAGTGCTCGCGCTTTATTACGGAGAAGACCTGCACCTGCGCGAGATTGCCGAACTGCTCGGGTTGACCGAGTCGCGAATTTGCCAAATCCATTCCCAGGCGATTTTATCAATCCGCGCCTATGTGCAGCGCCTGGAGGCGGCGCAACCGGCCTTGAAGGGGTAAGCCAGCATGATCATCATCATCGGCGCTTTTATCGTGGTGCTCTGCGTGTTCGGCGGGTTCGCCTGGGGCGGCGGACACCTTGGCGCGCTGCTGCATCTTAATGAATTGCTAATCATCGGCGGCGGCGCTATGGGCGCGCTGGTGATTATGTCGCCCCGCAAGGTCCTGATGGACCTTGTCAAAAGCATTGTGGATTCCCTTAAAGGCGCGCCCTACTCCCGGGCCGCTTACGACGATCTGCTCAAAGTCCTTTTCGAGTTGTTCATGCTCGGCCGGCGCAACGGCATGATTGCCCTGGAAGAACATGTCCTTGAGCCTGCCAACAGTTCGATCATCAAAAAATATCCCCTGTTTTCGACCAACCACGAAGCCGTTGAATTTTTGGCCGGAAGCCTGCGCCCGATCATCGACGGAAAAATCAAGCCCGACCAATTGCGGCTTCTTCTCGACGCGGAAATCAACAAGCTCGAGGAGGAACATCACGCTCCCGTGAATGTTTTGACCAAGGCGGCCGACGCCATGCCGGGGTTCGGCATTGTGGCGGCCGTGCTCGGGATTGTCATTACCATGGCGTCCATTTCAGGCCCGATCGAGCAGATCGGCGAAAAGGTAGCCGCCGCCCTGGTGGGAACGTTTCTTGGAATTCTCCTCGCTTACGGATTCATGAGCCCGCTTGCGACCAATCTTGAGTTTATCGGCGCCGCGCGAATGGATTATACCAAGTGCATCGCCGCGTGCGTGATCGGTTTTGCCAATGGCATGGCCCCTGTGACTGCCGTCGAGCTGGGCCGGCGCGGTCTCAGCAGCGAGGTCCGCCCCTCATCTGAGGAGATGGAGCAGATGTTCAAGTCCATCAAGAGTTCCGGCAAAGGCTAATGAAAAAGGGAGGACATCACGGCGGAGCATGGAAGGTCGCCTACGCCGACTTCATCACGGCCATGATGGCGCTCTTCATGGTGCTCTGGCTGACCTCCCAGGACACCAAAATCAAGGAAGCCGTCGAGCGCGCGTTCCGAAACCCATTCTCAGCCCTTACCAAAGAATCGACAGGGTTGATTCCCAACAAGGAAGTCACCGCCTCCGCCAAAGCCGAAGGCAAGTTCCAATCGGTGTCCGCCGTCGAAATGGAAACCATGCGGCGCATCAGTGAGGATCTTGCAAAAATTTTGCAGCAACAGGACGAGACCGAAAAGAGTGTCCAACTGGACCTCACTTCCGATGGTTTGCGGATCAATGTCTTTGACCGCTCGCACAAACCGATTTTCGAACCGGAGAGCGATGTCTTCACTGCCTACGGGGGGTGGGTCTTTTCGACGCTGGCCTGGGAGATTTCGCGCTATACGTCCTTCAAAATTGAACTGGAGGGCCACACGGAATCCCGCACCGAAGCGGGTGTCGAGGCTCACAACAAGTGGGACCTTTCCACCGAGCGCGCAAACGCGGCTCGGCGAAAACTGGTTCAAAACGGCGTCGCAGCCGGCCAGTTATGCAAAGTGTCAGGCTACGCCGATACCATGCCCATGGCCGATGCCCCCCCCAGTTCCGAGGCCAACCGCCGGGTCACTGTTCTGCTCAGGCTCAAAGAAACCATGGCCAACCTGTCGGCTTCAGCTCCAACACCCTCCACTCATGAACACGCCGACTGACGCCTTTGTTCCTCTGGCTGCACACTCTGCCGCCCAGGGGAACCGCCAGGAGTTTCGGGTTCTTCTCGCTGCCCGCCCGGAAAACGCGCGCCCCCTGCGCGAGGTGAATCCCGCGGCCGTCGCGCCCGCCGGAGAGGCTGTTCGCACTCCATGTGAACCGCGCGCTGTCCTGCAGCGTGAAGGCTCAACAATAACCGGCATCCAAATCCACTGCACCTGCGGCCAGGTTCTTTCTCTTAAATGCGAGTATCCTGCCCCGTAAAGGTTCATCAAAGCGACTCAAACGAAGTCGCGAGGAGAACCAAGGCAGAAGCACGAACCTGAAGTAACTCCGGTTGGAAGCGTCACCCAACCTCGAGCCGTTACGGTGAAGCCCCGGTCAGTCCTCCAGTTCGAGCACTAGCGCCCCCGGCTCGACGTGCAGGCTCTTGATGCCTTTCAGGAGAGCCGATTGGCTGTTGCCCGTCACTGCGTCGCTAATCAGGTTTTCACCTTTGATTCCGCCCAGCCACGCTTTGGGCAGGCTCACCCCAAATACCGACACATCTTCAAGTATGGCGTATGGTTTTCCTCCATTCCCAAGCGACACGCGAAACCTCCCCCGAGCGCGAAACATCTTGCCGCCTCCGATGGGGAAGTCATCCGGAATGCGCACCGCGATGTAGGCATTGATTGCGTCCTGGGCAAACTCGAGCCGAACCGCTTTGCCCAAGTCGGTGTTCTGGTTGAGTAAGCCGTTGACCTCGCGTTCCGTCAGTTTGATGCTTTTTGATCCCGGCACGTAGATCCGGAGGTTGTTCCCATCTTCCGCCGTGTTGATCGGGCCGGCTGCGGGAGCCGTTTGTTGTCCGCCTGTTGGGGTTCGTCCCTGCGGCGTGGCGGGGCCACCTTCCAAACGCTGAACCTTTTGGTCGACCACCGCCTTTTCCCGCGGCGAAAGAACGACCGGCTTGATCGGGCGCTGAATCCACCAAATCGTAATCGCCACCGTCGCCACAATCAGCAGCAACAAGACCAGTAATCCTCCGCAACCGTACAGGAAAAAACGCCCGCCCCGCTTTGCCGGTTCCGGGGTGGGCGGCCGCGGCGGAGCAGGGGATAAGGGCGGTTGTTCGAGTGACATAAATTTCGTGCGATCCTCCCAACAGTACCTTTTCAGCCCAGGGCTTACAAGCGAGGTTGAACCCGAACGATCCGAGTTTCGCTGTTCCGTGGGTCTGGCGACCCACGGCTACTGGCTGCGAACCCTGCGGGTTCGACTGAGTTTGGCCACGAAATCTCGGGTTCGATGTTCGAGGATACGGCGACGCGCCACTTCTGGGTATTCTCTAATGGCTACGCGGCTCTTTCGGGTTGGTCGAAGGGTTTTTCGATCGCAGTCGGACCCGAAAGGTCAGCGGCTGCAGCATGCCTGGCAGTAGCGCTGAGGGGATAAGAATCGTTCCGTCCGCCACGTCAGGGGGCATGGCGAGCCAGGCGCTGAAGAGTTCCTCAACGGTCCGGGTGTTGCCGCAACGCTGGCAGGCGGCGGCGAGGGGGCTTCGTGCGCAGGCGGGGCAGCGGACCGGCACGCGCAGCGAGATGGTTATCATTCCGCCACTGGCCGCCTCCTGTGCACTCGGTAAGATCTCGATGACGTTATCGATGCGCCGGGCGACACCGCAGGCGAGCAGGGAATTCAACGGACCGCACAAACGCCTGAGCGCTACGCCGGGCGCTTTGCGACGCGGACCAGACCCGGCAGCCGGCTTGTCCGGAGGGCCGCGCCGGTTGCCCTGTCGGCGATCGTATGCGGCACGGGCGATAGGGTCGGATAAAACTTCGTACGCGGCATTGATCTTCTGGAAAGCCGCCGTCGAGGCGGGCCCGGCGTGGTCCGGGTGCCACCGCCGGGCGAGGCGACGCCAGACTCGGCGCAATTCAGCGAAACCGATCTCCGGCTGAACGCCCAGCACGGCATAATAGTCCGGTTGCGAATCAGGAGCCATGGTTGCTGCCGCTTGCGGAACGGGTCAGCGGGGCAAGCCTCTGGAGCAGGGGTGTACTTGCGAGGACAGCACCGTTGCCTGGAGCCAAATGCTTGAGACTCGGACACGCCTTCGCGCCACCGGATTGTAGCCCGACAAGCGGGCGGTGAAAAAAGTGTAATGAAGGTTTGGGTCGATCACTGTGGTGCAGAACCGAACAAGACCTCGAAGCCTGGAATGGCCTCGGTGCGCCATCATGGGCTGGAGACAAGTCGGTAGAAGCGGGTTTGGTTGGTGGCCGGTTCGGAAATGTAATAGAAGTTGCCGTTTACGGTGGGCGAAACCGGATCTGGCAGCCATTGGATTGGTGGCGCCAGGCTGTCGGCATACTGCAGAGACAATGTTCCGCCACCCTGCAACGGCCAACTAACGAACAGGTTTCCACCCAGGCTGCCGGTGGTCAGTTCCGCAGGTCCGATGACAGTGCTGACCAGGGTCGAACTGTTATTAGACAGATCCGGATCCGCCTGTGCCGAGCTGACCGAGGCAAGGTTCGTCAAGTTTCCGAGCGTTGTTGCGCGAACTGAAAAACTCACGGTCGCGACCGCTCCTCCGGCAAGAGATCCCACGTTCCAATTCAGGGAACCGCTGTTGTAGGCTACCGTTCCCTGCGAGGCCGACGAGGAAAGATAGGTGCTGTTTGCAGGGATCGAATTTGTGAGAGCGATGCCGGTTGCGGCTGTGCTGCTGTTGTTAAAAACAGTAAGGACGTACTGCGCGGTCGACCCGACGACGACCACGGAAGGTGTCACCGCTTGAGCCACAGAGAGATCAGGGTTGGCGGAAACAAAAGTGGAAAACCCGACCAGGTTCCCGTTGTTGTCGTAGGAGAGCACTGTGTTGGTGGAGCCGCCGTAGTTGAGCGTAACCATGCGGCCGGCCGGGTCGTAAGTATACGTTACCGTGCTGGCACGCGTGAGCGTCGCCGCCAGGACTAATAGAGCAATCAAGGCACGCATATTAATCCACGTTTAAGTGTGTGTTGACCAAGCTGCGGAAATAATCGCTTAAACCGCGTGGGGGTTCCCACACGTTCACGCGCAACGGCTCGGATCGCCACGCCGAAACGCCCGTTATGGGCAATCTTCGGATGTTCCACGAACTTCCGCCAAGACCGTACGAAGAGAGGGAGTATCCGTCGAATTGCCTGGCAGGCGGTCCGGCGAACGAAGAAAGAATTATCGCTCGAACAAACTTTTCCGTCGCTTCACTTTGAGTCAACCCTCGGCTTACCTGGGAGGTTTGCAGAGGCGAGTACAAACCGCCGATGGTGTAGTGTGAGTAATCTATACTGAGCGAGGGGCCGGCGTCGCAGCAGCAATCGCAGCAACAACAACAGCAGCAACAGCAGCAACAACTTCTACCACCGGAGCGCGGCAAAATCGCCAGGAGCCTGGTATTTTGCCTTTCAACCGGGCGAACCTGGAAGCCGAAAGCATCTTCGGGGTTTTGGTTTCGCAGATAATCCCGAACGTTGAACTCGTTGACTACGGGGACGGCCAGGTGCGTTTGTAAAATATCAGCTTCGCGGGGCCTTTCATATTTATACTGAGAAGCGGCCAGCCGATAAGAAAGATCCGGGCTATATGGATTTGCCTTCGGTTCGCTCAGCCGGGGCCAGGAAAGGTCGGGTGTGTAGTGGATCCCAAGCGCAGGATCGTAGAATCTACCCTGATCATGGTAAAGATTCGCCCCACTATCGAACTTCCACCCCAGCCCGGCTTTGAATGTAAAATACTCCAGGCCCGTGCCGATATGAGTGAATGAGCCCAACGGGGAATAAGTAAACTTATCGGTGAGCGCGCCGGTGCTGTCGGTCATTCCGGCCACCGAACCGCCCGGGTTCAGATGCAAAAATGAGACGGTGTTGTTATGGAGCAGGTCGATTGTCCAAAGCGGCACGCCCGAAGGATCATTGACCACCGCGGTAGTGTAAGACCCGGCGCTGGCGTTATAAACCCCCATCAACACACCGGGGGAGGCGGAAGCGTGATTGTAGAGGAACCAATTGGTGTTCCCGCCGGTGACGCTGACGGTGACATTGTTAAAGCCGTCGAACTGGAACATCGTTCCATTGGACATTTTCAGCCGTGACGCGCCGTCATAGCTATTGGACCGGCCGGGGGCGTTCATGAGCCGCCCTTGCCAGTCCCATTTAAAGCCGGGATCACTGATTTGACTGCCGAGATTGTAATTATGAAACACTGACCCCGGGATAATTGCGGAAGCGGGATCGTCGGGTCCGTTCCAAATGATTTGGCTGGGCTGGCCGGCCGGGTCCCGGCCGATCTGCCAATCGAAATAACTGCCCTCCTGAAGATGAATCGGTTCGCCGGCCGCATTGTAGGAGCAGAAACCGTGAACGCCGTTTGACCGGAAAATATTCGTGCACCGGCCTGCGATATCGTAGGAATAGCGCAAATACGTGCCGGTCAAACTGTCAGTGATGTTTGTGACACGGTGGAACCAGTCGTAGGAGTAAGAAACCGAGAGCGAGGGGACGGGGTACGTCAGCTTGGTAACCAGGCCCAGGCCGTTGTAAACCGCGCTGCTGTTCAATCCCCAACTCGACCAATTGGTGACGCGGCCTTCCGGGTCGCGGCTGAGAGTCACTCCGTTGGCGGAGATGACGCGGTTGAAGACATCGTAACCATAGTCCAGGTGGGTTCCATCGCTGTAAAGCGCGCGAAGCAGGTTGCCCCCCGGGTCGTAACTGTTGTTCACCGTGATCCCATCGGCAAACGTCGTGCTGCCGACCAAGCCACGCGATGTGTAACTCGTGCGCGTAAACCAGGCCAGCGGGTCGCCAAACGAATTGGGTCGGCCCATGGACGTCGTGCCGTATGACCAGGAAGCCCCGTTGAAGTCATTCACCTGCGTCGCCACCCCAAGCGCGTTTCGCCGGATCGTCATCGAGCCCAGCCGGGGAACGGTTAAATTCGTAAGCCGCCCTGCCGGGTTATACTCGAACGAATTATTGCGCAGCAGTTCGTCGGTGTGTTGAACCACTTCCCGCGTTGCGTTGAGCACCATCGAGGAAGCCGCCCCCAACGGGTTGGTCATCCCGGTGACATTGCCCACGGCATCAAGCTCCCTTGAAATCGTGTCGCCGAGAGGATCCGTCAAACCGGTTGCGAGGTTCTCTGCGTTAGCCGTTAGACTCCAGGTCTTGCCGCTTGGGTCGACAAATCCCGTAGGCCGGCCCAGGGCGTCATAGGTAAAGAAGCACACCTCACCGATTCGGTTTGTGACGGATGCCAGGTGCCCAAGCGAATCATAGGCGAAGTATTCCGCCGCGCCCAAACGGTCCCTCCGGGCGACTAGCCGGTCCATTCCGTCAAAAGCAAATTGGAGGTGCGCGGAAGCCGGGTCGGTAAGGTTCGTCACATTCCCATTCAGATCATAGGCAAACTGGTAGGTGTTCGTTCGTTCGTCAGTGGCGCTGACGAGCCGTTCCATTTGGTCATAAACGAACGCGCGGCTGGTGCCGTCGGGGTGCACGATCTTCACCAGGCGCTTGAGAGCGTCGTAAAAGTACAGAGTAGCGCCCAGGTCGGAATCGGCACTGCTCGCCAGGGTGCCGTCCGGGTTATAAGTCAGCTTCGTAACGCCGCCCATCGGGTTGGTTTCGGCCAGCACCTGCCCATGGTCGTTGTAGGTATAAGACCAGGTTTGGCCATCCCGGTTCCTGCGGGTGATCACATTACCCATGGCGTCATACGTAAACTGCTCCGTCGTCGAGTCTGGGTAAGTAACCTGGGCAAGGTCGTGGAAAGTAATGCCGTCGGTGACTCGGGTAGAATAAGAAAACTGGACGACCGACCCGTCAGCATTGGTAAGCGCCGAGACTTTGTGGCTGGCCGGATCATAGCCCAGGAAAGTGGAATTCCCCAAACGGTCCTTCACCGCGGTTCGTTGCCCGTTAGTGTTGGATTGGATGGCCACACTGCGATTGGCTTCGTCGATATATTGCGTCAGCTGCCCGTTGCTGTTGTGCTTGAAGGTTTTGATCTCGCCCTGCGGGTTAATCGCCATCGCGGTGCCGTTGCTGTAAACAAAACTGTTGGTAAAAGCGCCCAACTCGATCTGCCTCACAACGCAGCCGTTGGTGTCATAAATCTGCAGTTGGGGAGTGTTTCCGTTAGGCAGCGTTTTCGCCGTCAACAGCGTGGGTTGCGCGGTGTCATAGGCAAACAGGGTGATGCCTCCCAGCGGGTTCACTATTTCGGCCAGGGTATTGTGCGTCGGATCGACATTGAAATAAACTGTCCGGGTTCCGTCATCCACACTCGATAAGAGCTGAAAACCGGTGTACTGAAAATTCAGCGCTCGTCCCAGGCCGTCGGAAACCTGGGTAAGAACATTGTTGGAGTAAGTGAGCGTCTGCACATTGCCTTTTCCGTCCGAAATTGAAATCAACTCTCCAACGGTGTCGAATGTGTATATGAGGTTTTGCCGGCGATCGCCCAGGACCAGGTTATTGCCGCTGGACAGCAATTGAAACGCGCCCGCTTGTGGATTTAAAGATTGCCACCCTGCGCCATTGGACTGGAACTGCAGCTTGACGCCTTTGTAAGTAACGACGTCCACTCGGTTGCTCACCCGGACGAGCCGGGTATCAAAATTGTGCGACCAGTTGACCCCGAGTGAGCTTTGCACCAGCAAATTCCGGTTGAGCGCGGACGCATAGTAAAGCTCCAACCGCAAAGGCATTGGCCCGCCCAAGTCGAAAATCGGACCTTCATTTTCAATGTGCTCGCAAGTGAATGCGTTGTTGGGGTCCCCCGCGAAAGCCGACATTGGGTAGTTGGCCGCAGTCATGGGCGGGTTGGTCAACACCGTCACCGTAAAAAAACAAATATTAGTCGCGCCATTGGGCGGGTAAGCCCACTCCGGAAAGTAGCTGGTCGTCCCCTGTCTCAGTCCCTGGATCGGATAAAAGCCAAAGAAAAACTGTGAGAAAACATTGGTCGGGACGTAAGCAATCGTTTCGTCTCCGGGCAGATCGATCCAATAAAGACTCGGCTGATATTCGATCACGTCGGCCGTGATCCAATAATAGCGCAGGTCCCCCACGCCCATGACGATATTTTGCGGGCCGCAGTAATGGCCGAAACCGGTACTCGCTGAAAAAAAGGCCAAAGCCGGCAGCAAACAGGCTAAAAAAAACTTTTTCCTGACGCGCTGCATGCACGAGGAGGCCAGCCGATGCGCAGTGTCTTGAGATGTTCTCAAAAGGTGATGAGCGACATTACGACGGGGCCCATCGCCGTGACAAGGATCAACGCACGTGTTTGTCGCTTTTGTTTCCAACGAACTGTGCTTAATCCCATGCTTTGACCGAAGTCGCCCCGTTCCATAACACCCAATGAGGTTCAAGCTGCCTCATCGAATTCTTCCCATTCGATTTGGCGGCCAGTAACACATTGCAACTCGCCCGACGATGTTCTGGCGAGGGACGCAGCCAAAGGAACGGCTATCAAGACTGTTGGTTGAATTATCACCGAGCAGAAAATAGTTTCCGCCGGGAATGGTAACATCAGATGCAAAGGCGCTCGTTTCGGGGAATGGGGGCGGATTGTAAGCAATCTCTCCCCTTTGGTTGCGCAGGGCGACCAAACGGTTGTTGATGAGCAACCGGCCGTCTCTGATTTGAACGTGCTCGTTTGGGAGACCAGCGACTCGCTTGATATAAAACGTTGATTGGGGCAGTCCGGAAATTCCAGTTGTCTGGAAGACCACAACGTCACCTCGCCGGGGCGGGCGTAACAGGAAGGTTAAGCCCTCCATGAAAACATGGTCCCCTGGACAGACTGCCGGGATCATCGAGCCGGTCGGCAAGCTGAAAGGCACCAGAAGCCCGAACAACCTCAGGACAATGGCCCCGGCTATAATCAAACCGGGTATTGGAGCTACCCCAAGCAGGATTTTGTTAGTGACGCTCATCCCGGCCCAACGCGACGCTCGCAAGGGCGGGGGGTTACCGGGTTGGGGCATGCGTCCAGATTGCAGCGGCTGAATCACGGCTGCAATCATAATGCTTCGAAAACCCAAGTGGACCGACCTCGACACGATCCCAAACAATATCTCGGAGCCCGTTTCCTTACTCCTTGGCGTTCTGGCTTTATTTGAGTTCCCGCCCTTTCCGCAGGGCTACCGGCAAAAAGTGCACTTCGGCCGGAAGCTTTTTCCAGCGCTTGAGCGCTAAACCGGCATCAAACGCCTATGGCATATGCTGTGCTCAGCAGGTCTCCGCATGAATGTGAGCCTTTACCAGGCAGCCGCGGGAATGAATGCTAACGCTCGTTGGCAAGAAGTTATCGCGGAGAATCTTGCCGGAAGTACGATACCGGGCTCGCGCAAGCAGGACATTTCATTCTCAGCCGTTTCGGCGGGGATGGCGCCTGGCATTTCGGGACTTGGCGGCGGGGGTTTTGTGATGCCCAACACCACCGCAACCTTCAATTTTCAGCAAGGAACACTGCGCCCCACGGGCCTGCCTACCGATCTGGCGATCGAAGGCCCGGGGTTTTTTGAGGTCCAACTCCCCAACGGCAAGCATGCCTTTAGCCGTGACGGCGAGTTGCAGTTCAACGCCCTCGGACAATTGGCAACCAAGCAAGGTTACCTGGTCCTGGGCGACGGCGGCCCGATCCAATTGGACCAGGCCAATTCCACTCCCATCACGATTTCCGCTTCAGGGGAAATCAGCCAGAACGGAGCTCTCAAAGGCCGCATTCGGCTGGTAGAGTTCAACCAACCAAACCTCCTCAAGCCTGTTGGCCACGGCTACTTCGTCGCCTCGGATCCGCACTCTTTGCCTTTGGGCGCTCAGGGTTCCAGGCTGCGGCAAGGTTTCCTTGAAAGCGCAAATACGTCGCCGACCACGGAGATGGCCAGCCTCATCACGTCGATGCGCATGTTCGAGGCGAACCAAAAGGTGATGCAAATGCAGGATGACCGAATGGGGCGTGTCATTACCGAACTCGGCTCCGCTTCCTAATATGAATTCCAAACACCCGGCCATTCTGATGCCAAGTTCACGCAACAACCCTCGCAACCCTCAACCAACGGAGTAGCCCATGCTTCGAGCCCTTTATTCCGCGGCCGCCGGCATGCAAAGTCAGCAACTGAACCTGGACGTCATTTCCAACAACCTGGCCAACGTCAATACCACCGGCTACAAAAAGAGCAAAATCGAGTTCCAGGAGTTGCTTTACCAAACAACGCGCGAACCGGGTTCAGAACAGGCCGCCGGCAACCAACTGCCGACCGGCATCCAGGTGGGCCAGGGATCCCGCCCGGTGGCCACATCTCGAATCTTCACCACGGGCGACCTCACCCAAACGGGGGCCCCATTGGATGTTGCCGTTCAGGGCGACGGCCTCTTTGAAGTGCAAATGCCGGACGGCAGCCTCGCATACACGCGCGACGGCGCTTTCAAAACCGATTCCACCGGACGCATCGTCACCAGCGACGGATTGCCGCTGCAAGGCGGGTTCCAACCGGTTCCTGCCGGAACCACAAACATCACGATTTCCTCCAGCGGTTTGATCACCTACACCGGCGCCAACGGCACCACGACTTCGCAGGTCCAACTGGTTCGGTTCAATAATCCTGCGGGGCTGATGAGCCTTGGCAGCAATCTTTTTAAAGAAACCCAGGCTTCAGGAACGCCCGAATTGGGAAACCCAGGATCACAGGGGTTCGGAAGCCTTAACCAGGGTTACCTCGAAATGTCCAACGTCAAAGTCGTCGAGGAAATGGTGAACCTGATCATGGCCCAGAGGGCGTACGAAGTGAATTCAAAGGCCGTCCAGGCTGCCGACGAGATGATGCAACAAAGCAATAACCTGCGGCGCTGATGAATTTGATTCGAATCACCCAATTTATCGGCTCAGTCGCGCTTACGAGCGCGTTTGCCTTATTTTCTGCGTTTTCCTCTTTCGCCGGCCTCGCCGAGAGTTCCGCTCCGTCCGCAACCAATACCCTGGCCGCTGTTCAACTGCGTCCCACGGCACAACTCGATGGTGAGGGAGTCTTTCTGAATCAGCTGGTTGCCGGTTCAGATTTGCCGCACCTGCGCCTTTGTGACGCCCCGGTGTTTGGCAAAGTCATTTCTCTCAAACGAGAAGAGATTGCCGCGCTGGCCAGGAACGCTGGTTTTGACCTGCCCCTCACGAATTGGACCGGACCAGAGGTGACGCGAATTTCCCGGCGGTCCCGTTTACTCGACGAGAAGGAGACCCTTGAGCTATTAACGTCCGCGCTACAAAGGCAGTACGTAAAGGACTCGGGCGAGCTGGAAGTGCGGTTGTCAAGGCCCTGGGCGAACGTCGCCGTTCCGGACGAAGCTTTCAGCTTGAAGGTGCTGGAGATCCCCAGCACCGGGATTGCCCCCGCATTCATTATTCGTTTTGAACTGGAGACGGCCTGTGGGGAACGAGTGGGTGCGTGGCAAGCCCCGCTCCAGGCAAAGGTCTGGCGCGAGGTTTGGGTCGCGGCATCGCCGGTTAAACGCGGGGATGCGCTTCGAGGAGCAGACCTGATCCGTGAACGGCGCGATATGCTGCAATGCCATGAACCGCTGGCCGATTGTGCTTCGACCGATGATTCGCTCGAGTTCAACGGATCGGTTCCGGCCGGGTCACCCATTTACGCTCGTTTGCTCCGCCGGCGGCCGATTGTGCACCGCGGTGAAAGCCTGATCGCGACGATCCAGGACGGCGCGATGGTCATTACCCTCAAGGTGGAAGCGCTGGAAGACGGCGCAACCGGGCAGATCATTCGGGTCCGAAATCCATTCTCGCGACGCGATCTCCACGGAAAGGTCATCGACGAACAAAAGATTCTCGTCTCGCTTTGATATGAAATCCTACCTCCCAACCCTCACCGCCGTTTTGCTCGGCGCGTTCTTCGCGCAATCAGCGGTCTGCAACGCGCAATCACTCTGGCAGGAGGGTACATCCAAGCCTATGTTCGCCGACAAGCGCGCCTCGCGCGTGGGCGATCTCATCACCATTGTCGTTCAGGAAAACACCACCGCCACTAAGGACAACAAGACTTCAACGAGCAAGAAAGCATCAATGGACGCGGCGATCACCGCCTTCCTGTACAGTCCCGCGGCCAGCGGTCTGTTGACCAAGGGCGGCACCTTGCCGGCGCTCAAATATAATTCGGCCAACACGTTTGACGGCGGCGGGACGATTAACAATTCCGAGCAAATTGTGGCCCAAGTCACGGTCCGGGTCATCGACCGTTTGCCCAACGGCAATCTGGTGATTGAAGGCACTCGCGAAACGGCCTTCAGCGGTGAGAAACAAAACATCGTTCTTCGCGGCATTGTGCGGCCCGAGGATGTAACGGCCAACAACACCGTCTTCAGCTACAACGTCGCCGACGCAAAGATCCAGATCGTGAGCAAAGGCTCGATCGCCGACAGCCAGCGAAAAGGCTGGTTCACGAAGATCTGGGACAAGTTGAGTCCTTTCTAACCATGCCGCTCGTACCCCGATATCTTCGCCCGCGACTGCTCAGCGGCTGTCCTGCCTGCGGGCACGCGTCGAAGCATCCCCGCCTTTGTCATCGCCGGAAAGGGTCGCCGAGCTGCGGGGCGCGTCCGGCCTCGGCATGTTCAAAGACTTTGTTGCCCAACTTTACTCATTGCGGCTACTGGGTTTTCCTCGCCTGCCTGTTTCTGGCCATCGGCAATGCAGTTGCCGGCGGTGTGCGTGTTCGAGACATCGCCATGATTGCGGGGGCGCGCGACAACCAATTGGTCGGCTACGGCCTGGTCGCAGGACTGGCCGGGGAAGGTGACAAAGACCCTCTCTACACTCAGCAAACCCTTGCAAACCTGTTGCAGCGCTACGGCGTGAATGTCCCCGCGACGACTCTCTCGGCCAAGAACATCGCGGTGGTGATGGTCACGGCCGATATCCCGGCTTTCATGAAGCCCGGCGAGCGACTTGATGTCCAGGTCGCGTCCATGGGAAATGCCGTGAGCCTGCAGGGGGGGGTTCTGCTTCAAACTCCATTGTTTGGCGCCGACAACAAGGTCTATGCGGTGGCTCAAGGGCCAGTTTCCATCGGTGGATTTACCGTAGGCAATAGCGGCGGCGGCGGCGCCAGCGTCACCAAAAACCATCCCACCACAGCGCAGATTGTCGGGGGCGCGCTCGTCGAGCGTGAGATCCCGACGGCGATCGTTCGCGATCACACGCTTCAGCTGCTCCTGCGCGAGCCCGGCTTTACCTCAGCGGCCCGCCTTGAAGCCGCGATCAACGACGCTTTCACAAACGCGGCCCATGCCGTCGATTCGACGACTGTCCAGGTGCGTATCCCGGAAGGAGCCGAAGACATGACCGTCGGTTTTATCGCGCGCCTCGAGGCCCTGGAAATGAGTCCTGAAATTCCAGCCCGGATTATCATTAACGAGCGGACCGGTACAATCGTGGCGACCGCCCGGATTCAAATTTCAAGTTGCGCCGTTGCGCACGGGAATATCACGATCAACATTGCGTCGACGCTCGACGTTTCACAGCCGGGTCCCTTCAGCAAGAGCGGTCAAACCGTGGTGACTCCGCGGACTTCCACCCAAGTGACCGAGACCAAATCTTCGCTGGTCCCGCTTCCCGAACTGCCGACCATCGAAAAAGTTGCTTCCGCCTTGAACAGCCTCGGGGTTACACCCCGCGACATGATGGCCATCTTTGAGTCCATGAAACAGGCCGGCGCGCTGCAAGCCGAACTCATCCTCCGGTGATATGCACCTCCACGGCGTAACCAAGCCCGTTAACCCAGCCGAAATCGACCCGGAACGGCTCGCGAACAATCCTGCGCTCAGCGAGCAGCAGAAGATTTCGGAAGCCAGTCGCCAGTTCGAGTCCATGTTGCTGCGCCAAATCCTTTCGTCGACGCAGAAGCCCGTGATTACTTCGAAATACACCGACAACTCGACTGCTTCGGAGATTTACCGGGACATGGTGACCTATCACCTGGCCGACAGCATTTCCAAGTCGGGCACCTTGGGCTTAACGCCCATTTTTGAAAAACAACTCACCCGGCTCGAGACGGATAAAACCGCTGATCCCACGCACGTCAGGCCAGAGGGTCACCGCTCCGATTCTCAAGAACACCGCGGGCCTGCGGGTTCAAAGCCCGCTTTTGCTCCATATCCCAAACTGCATCCTGGAATTTCTGACCTTTCAACCCAATGAATGAACAGCTGAACAATCTCATCGAAGCGTTACGTGAGGAACTGAAGCAGTACGGCGAAATGCTGGCCTTGCTGGATCAGGAACAACAGTTGGTTATCGAACGTCAGGCGGCAGGGATAGCCCCCTGCGTGGCGGCCATCAATGCTCAGGCCGAGACGTTGCAGGCCGTGCGCCGCGAACGCGACCAGCGCCGGCGGCACCTGGCGCGAACCCTGCAATTGTGCGAGGATGTTAGCTTCCGGGATCTGACCGGGCGGTTGCCGGTCCAGTACAAGCCCCTGCTTGATGCTTTGGTTGATGAGAACAAGGAATTGCTGGTGCGCGTGCAGCAACGCGCGCGTCAAAATCATTTGCTCCTGAGCCGGATGGTTGAGCTGATGCAAAAGCTGATCACTTCCATCCTGCCCGGGACCGGCCCGTCAACCTACAGCGACAGCGGAGTACTCCAGGCGCCGAGCCTTCCCTCGCAGCCACTTTACGACGCCATAGGATAACCACATGCCCGGACTCTTCGACACTCTGAACCTGGCGATGCGCTCAATGCAGGCGCAGCAAACCGGCGTCACCATCACGGGCCAGAATCTCGCGAACGCCAACAACCCGGCCTATTCGCGTCAACGTGTCAATTTTCAAACCAGCGACCCCACACCGACTCAAGGCGCGGTTCTGGGCACTGGCGTGCAAGTGGCCGGAATCCAACAAATTCGTGATCTCCTGCTGGATAACCAACTTCGCGACGAAGGCAGCGCCGGCTCATTTTGGACGACGACACAGGGCGCGCTGGAGAATACTCAGACTCAATTGGGCGAGTTCATCAACGGCAGCGCCGCCTCGGCCAATGGCGCTTCCGGCACGAACAGCGCCACCTCCGCCCAGGGTCTTTCCACCCAGCTCAATAATCTCTTTTCCGCATTTCAGGCCGTTGCCACGGACCCGGCGTCGTTAGCTCAACGGCAGAACCTTGTTAGCCAGGCGCAGTCGCTGGCGAGTGCTTTCAACCAGGTTTCATCCAGATTGGCCGGTGTGAACAGTAATCTGAACTCCTCGATCACCAGCGATGTGGGTTCGGCCAACCAACTGCTTTCGGATATCGCCGGACTCAATGCCGATATTGCTCGGACGGAATCGGCCACGGGAGCTTCCGCCAACGATTTGCGCGATGTGCGCCAGCAAAAGCTCGAAAGCCTTGCCAAGTTCGCCAATGTGGCAACGAGCACCGCCGCCGACGGTTCTCTAACGGTCAGCATCGGCGGCATTGCCATGGTAACCGGAACCAAGCTGACGGATACCTTGCAAACCTACGATGCCGGCGGGGGCCAATTGCAGGTCAGGGCTGCGACGGCAGGAACTTCTATCACCCTCACCGGCGGCTCCATCGCCGCTGAGATTCAAACCCGCGACGGCGCTTTGGCCACCCTGCGCACGGGTCTGGATTCACTCGCGTCCCAGCTCATTACTCAGGTGAACGGCGTATACACCGCCGGCTACGATCTAAACGGCAACACCGGCGCCAATTTCTTCACGGGAACCAATGCGTCGGACATCGGGGTTAACTCGAACCTTGGCAACGATCCTTCGCAGGTCCAGGCGGCTGGAATCGCTGGAGCCAAGGGCGACAATGCGGTGGCCCTTGCGTTGGCGCGGTTGTCGCAAACGCCCAATGCCGCCCTCGGAAACCTTACGCTCGGCGACGCCTATTCACACCTGGTCACCAACCTCGGCAATTCCCTTGCCAATGCCAATGAACAGGTTGCCAACCAGGATTCCGTTACATCGATGCTGACTCAGCAACGGGATTCCATCTCCGGCGTGAGCATGGAAGAGGAACTCACCAACCTGATGACATTCCAGAAAGCTTACCAGGCATCGGCCCAGATCGTCAGCACCATCAACCTGATGCTCCAAACCCTGGTCAACATGAAGAGCACCTAGTCGCAACCTCAACCAAACAACTTAAATGCGCATCGCAGGAACTTCATACACGGATTCGCTGGTGACCCAGCTGAATTATCTCACTTCTCAACAGTTCCAGCTCCAAGGCCAAATTTCCACCGGCCAGCGGATTCAGCGGCCCGAGGACGATCCCGCCGGAATGAGTCAAGCCTTGAGTCTCCAGGCCGACAGCAGCAGCGCCGCGCAATACGCCCAAAACATTTCTACGCTTCAAACCTCGGCAACGACCGCTTCCAACGCGCTTCAGCAGCTGAAAACCATTTCGGACCGCGCCGGGGAGATCGCCACCCTGGCTGACGGCACCAAGACCCCCCAGCAGTTGCAGACCTATGCAACAGAGGTGAACCAGCTCATCCAGGAAGCCGTTCAGGTTGCCAACCAAAAAAACGGCGACCAGTACATTTTTGCGGGAACAAAGACCGACGCTCCTCCCTTTACCGCTACCACAGACGCAAATGGCATCGTCACGGGTGTTACTTACCAGGGAAACACCACTGTTTCTCAGAGTGAAATCGCCCAAGGCACTACCGTCAGTGTCGGGGCACCAGGAGAGAACAACTCGGGTTCAGGCCCGCGCGGCTTGATCGCCGATAATCGGTACGGTGCGGATTTCTTCAACCACCTGATTTCGCTTCAAAAAGACCTGAGTTCGGGTAATACGAGCGCCATAGCCAAGTCCGATGCCCCGGCGCTTGGCAAGGACGAGGACAATTTGATTTATCACATCGCCAACAACGGGCTGGTTCAGTCGCGGTTGGAGGCCGGGTCGACCACAATCGACAATATCGCAACCGCGGACCAGCAATCGCTGACCAAGGTGGCCGGTGTGAACATGACCTTGGCCATCACACAGCTTAGCCGGGCCCAGGGCACTTACCAGGCAGCGTTGCAGAGCAGTTCTGTGCTGCTGCAAATGCAACAGCAGGTGATGCAGTACTTGTAACGCATTTCGCGCGCTTCGGGAGCCTGCCTTCCACCCAAAGCACGCCCTCAATGCGTTTCGAAACGTGCCGTGCGACTTCGAATGCCCTTTTGATGCGGCAAATTCCTCCCGGTTCACCGGGTCAAAAACTCCCTTGATTTGAGCCCCGACGCGGAGAGGAGGCTCTTAGGATCAGCTGAGCTGTCGAAAAAAGCCTGATTTCACGAGGTGTTTTGCACATCGGCAGAGTTTGCCCGGAGCTGGCACAGCCGTTGCTAAACAGGCCGTGAAATGAAATGCCTGACATTGACTGACACAGAAGCCCCGCCGGCAAGCACGGCAACAGAGGTGCGTTTGCCGTTAGGCATCTTAGGGTTCGAACAACTCACCGATTACCTGTTGGTTGCCAATCCAGGCGAGGAACCGTTCCTGTGGTTGCAGGTCAAAGATGAAGCCGCCCTGGCGTTCGTAGTTGTGAATCCGTTTATCGTTGCTCCGGATTATCACCCGGATCTCCCCCAGGCCGATGTCGATTTTCTTGGAATATCTGATCCGGAGGATGTTGCCCTGTTTAATATCGTGACTCTCCATGCTGGCGGGCGCGCGACGGTCAATCTCAAAGGGCCCATTGCCATTAACCGCCATACAATGGTCGGCAAACAAGTCGTTCTCGCCAACGCGGCCGACTACCCAGTGGAGCACCCGTTGCCCGTCAGTGGAGCTGAGCCCTAATCCCCAAGGCTCCTATGCTCATCCTCTCGCGCAAAGCCGGCGAAACCATCGTCATTGACGGTCGCATCAAGGTGACCGTGATGCGAGTAGACGGTGAAGCAGTCAAAATTGGGATTGAGGCTCCCGCCAACGTGCCGGTGCATCGCCAGGAAGTTTACGATGAAATCCAGCACAGCAACAAACGGGCGCTTACCCGCCAGAAGATCGCCCTGCCAAAACTGAGCGGCCGACATAACCAGCCTGGCAACCTGGGGCCAGTCGAGGCGCAAACCCAAAAACACTCGTGATTTCGCCAATCCCCAATTCTTCTTCGACACTGGCAGGTGCGGTGCCATCGCCATCCCGCAAGCTCCACTCCCATCACCGTGCCGCGGAACCCGGGCCGGCTCCGGTAGCTAACGGTGCGAACCCGGCGTCGTTGCCTCAAAAGCTCGGTCCGACCTCCGAGACCAACAATGTTTTTACGGCTGCTCCATCGGCAATCCTCGACGCGAGCCAAGCCGCTGCGGCAATCCAACACACCGGCCTGCTAATGCAGGCACAACCCAGCCTGGCGCTCCGCGCTCAGGCTAATGTGAGTTCACAAAGTGTGCAGCGTTTGCTACAGTAAAAGTGTCCAGCGAATTTCGTCGGTCGCCTGTTGCTACCTGGCGAGACCGCTGGCTCCTTCCACGGGCGGACTGGGGTCATTCCCGGCCCGCCCGCTTTTCTCAGGTCCTTGAGGCGACTTGCCGCCGCAGCCAATGAATGCCCAGGGAGCTTTACCGGATTACGCGCTTCAACCCACGCCAACACCATGACCAACGCTTCCTTACCCGCAGCGCTTTCTCTCCGAGCTGTCAAATCACCACAAAAACATCTCGACGGCTCCTTTTTGCGGGACCTGGCCCAGCGGTTCAATCTGCTGGCTTTTGTCGAAACCGGGACCTACCTGGGCGACAGCACCGCCATTGCCGCCGACATTTTCAACGCGGTTCACAGCATCGAACTCTCGCCTGAGCTCGCCGCCAGGGCTCGAGACCGGTTCCGTGCGCAGCCAAATGTAAAGATCTACCAGGGCGATTCGGCCCAGCGCTTGCCTGAGATTCTCTCAAGCCTGACCGGGCGCACTCTGTTTTGGCTCGACGGTCATTATAGCTCGGGCATCACTGCCAAGGGCACCGTCAACACTCCCATCCTGGATGAACTTTCGGCCATCCATGCGTCCTGCGGCGACAATGCGGTCCTGCTCATAGACGACCTCAGGATGTTTGATCTTCCACGGCCCGGGTCCAACGCCCCGGATCCCATTTTAGGCTACCCGCCCGTGAAGGACCTCTACCGGGTGCTGGCGGAAATGGGCTACCAACTCATTATCCTGGGAGATGCCGGCCTGGCGGTGCCGCAGAAATGGAATTGCCCGTTTTCGCCCGTTCTCATGGCGATGACTTTGAGCCGCGTTTATGACGGCAGCAATTTGAGTATCGAAGAGGTCATTGAGGCCGAAAAAGTCATTGTCCTGGCGCAGGGCACCGAGAAGGAGCTTCTTCGAACTCTCTGTGCGCTCTACGGTGATTTTGAGTCGTTTGGCTTGGGATTGCACTTCCGTTTGTGGCGCGGCCTGAGCTTGCTCCAGGACAACAACCTGGTTGGGGCCTCAGAGGAATTGGAAAAGGTGGCTGCCGCTGGCCTTACCCACTGGAGAATTAAGTGGTACCTGGCACTGATCAAACAGCAGCAAAATCAGCCGGAGATCGCAATGACCCTGCTGGATGATTTGTTGGCCGTAGCGCCGGACTTTGCCCCCGCACACGTTCTCCGACAAAACCTGGCCAAGGCGATCCCATCCAACATTCAAGAACCCTTCGCAACGCATTGGAAGCAGATGCAGGCGGAGTATCACGGTGTTTGTTCCGCATTAGACCAATCGGGCGCAAATCGGAATGAGGAGGGATTCGTTCACCCTTCGTGGCGCCAGTTTAAGTCGCGGATCCGAACTCTTCTGCTCGGCGCTCCAAACAAGAATTTCCTCGATGATCCCACTCTAAGCGACACCATGGTCCGCAGAGGGTTCCGCGTCAGCCAGGAGTTCGAACTAACTTACCTGCAACATTGCCTCAGCGATCGCACGCGGAACCCCCTTTCCACTTTCCGGGATGCGGACGTTCCTTTGCCACGTGAATGCAAAGCACTGAACTGCTCGACCAACACTCTGGGGCACCTCTTCTACGCAGCTAAAACACTGGAACAATACGGTCCGGCAGCTCCCGGCCTGATTGTCGAGCTCGGTGCCGGTTACGGAAACCTGGCGCGGATCTTTAAACATTTCGTGCCCGGCAGCACGCTTGTTCTGATTGATTTGCCCGAACTGTTGGCGCTTCAGTGGTTATTCCTCCGAACAACCGTTCCAGGCGCGCAGATAGAGTTGCACCATCAGCCCCCGTTTCACTTCGCGCCTGGATCCGTGAACCTCGTGCCGACATACTATTTGCAGGAGTTGAGCCTGTCTGCAGACCTCTTTATTTCAACGTTCGCCTTGTCTGAAGCTCCGAGCGCGGTCCAAGCGGCTGTTGTCGACAAGAAGTTTTTCGGGGCGCGGCTTACCTATATTGCGGGGCAGTTGCAGGGCGCTTCACCCGCCGACAATTGGGTCGATCACCGGTTTTTGCACCAGGCTGTTCGTTCACTGTATTCTGAGTCTCATTGCCAGCCTTTCCATGTATTCCAGAACGGCGTGATGCTCTACGAAATCTTGGGCAAAAGCGCATTGGGAGAGAAATCGCGCGAGCGGGGTTCACTTGAAAAGGATGCTAGCGCGTCCCATGGCCGCCATTCGGTTGGTTCCGCTGTGAACGGAACATCTTCCCGGCTCAGTTCGGGCGCAATAGCAGCCGAGCCATCAACGCAAGTTGTCGTGAAACTGCAAGGAGGGTTGGGCAACCAGATGTTTCAGTATGCCGCCGGTCTGGCGCTGGCGCGACGGCTCTCCGCCCAGCTCAAACTCGATCTGAGTTTTCTACTGGATCGATCGCCTCGACCCAATTTCACTTACCGCGATTTCTGCCTGGACATCTTCCAGCTCCCGTCGGGATGCGAGCTCCTCCGGAATCCCGGCGCCGTTGCGCGTCTTCCGAAATTCGTTGAGCAACAGTTTAACTTCGATCCTCGATTCGAAACGCTAAACGGGGATATTTACCTGGACGGCTATTGGCAGTCCGCCCGCTTCTTTGAGTCCATCAAGCCCGAGATTCGTTCGATTTTCTCGTCCTTCGCGCATCCGCTGACCTCGGAACAGCAAGCCCTTGCCGAGCAGATCGAATCCTGCCAATCGGTATGCCTGAACGTTCGACGCGGAGATTACGTCTCCAATCCCGTTGCGAATGCCTGGCACGGCGTGTGCCAGCCTTCTTACTTCCGTGAGGCTGTGGCCTGGATCCAAAAGCGTAAACCTGACGCGAAGTTCTTCGTCTTCTCAGACGATGTTGAATGGTGTTCCAGCGCTGACCTTGTGGGCAATGCCCCCGTCACCTACGTCTCACACGAGTTCGCTGGCGAGAAGTTCGGCGCTTATCTCAATTTGATGACTCGCTGCCGCCACTTCATTTTGCCAAACAGTTCTTTTGGCTGGTGGGCCGCCTTTCTGGGAAATGCGTCCGACAAAATCGTCGTGGTTCCCGAACCATGGTTTGATGATCCGACGAACGATACTTCCGATCTTCTCCCGGAAGGTTGGGTCCGCTTGCCGAAGCAGGCTCAGGTCGCCCCGAAGGTGTCTGTTGTGATTTCCAGTCACAATTACGCCAGTTACCTGCCGCAAGCCTTTGAGAGCGTATTGAATCAATCGTTTCGGGACTTCGAGATTTTGGTGATCGACGACGGCAGCACGGACAACACGCTCAATGTGGCGCAGGCGCTCGCCGCCCGGCAAAACCAACAGATCCCGATTCGAGTTTTTCGCCTCGAGAATGTCGGCCCAAGCCGAGCTCGGGCTTTCGGCGCCAAACAAGCGCGCGGTCGTTACTGGCTTCCCCTCGACGCCGACGATCGAATCGCTCCGGATTACCTGGCGAGGACGGTTCCAATCCTGGAAAGCGATCCCAGTCTGGGTTTTGCCTACGTGGACACCGTCTATTTTGGCGGGGCTGAAAAGCGCCATCACCAGCCTGAGTATGATTTTAAAAAGCTATGTCAGGAAAACTTCATCAGTTACTGCTCTTTGATCCGAAAGGCGGCCTTTGATGAGGTGCGTGGATACGATCCCGAAAATTGGGGGTACTATGAGGATTGGGATCTCTGGATACGACTCGGAGCCAAGGGTTGGGCCGGCCGGCACCTGGGCGAGCCTCTTTTCTTCTACCGCTGCCATTTCGAATCATCGCTGAGTTTATACTCGGAGCGGTTAGGCCCGATTTATCGAGCATTCCTCATCAAGCAGCATCCGGAATTGCACTCCGCCGAAGCCGTCGCTCAAGCCGAGACAATCCTGAGGGAAATGCCCGCCGGTTGGCATTCACAGCCTCCGATGAGAGACCCTGAGACCCTGCGGCGCCTTCTCGAAGCGCACCCGGGGAACCGTCACGTCACGTTTTTCCTGGCCCTGGCTCTGTTCCGCGCAGGCCGTCTCCGCGATGCCAACAACGTCGTGCACGAACTGCTCTCTTACGCGCCAAATGATCAGCACTCGCAGAAACTCCTCGCGAACCTCTCCACAACTGCACCGGACGCCCCGCTCGTTTCGGTCATCGTCCCGACTTACAACCGGCCCGAACAGCTCAAACAAGCACTCCAAAGCATCCTGAACCAGACATTTCAGGATTTTGAGATTGTCGTCGTTAATGACGCCGGTTCTGACATTGGTTCGGTCGTAACGCCGCTGAATCAGCAGGGCAATATCGTCGCCTTGCGCCATGAAACCAACCGCGGGCTTGCCGCGGCCCGCAACACCGGGATTCGCGCGGCTCGCGGCCGATATATCGCTTACCTCGACGACGACGATTTGTTCTACCCAAACCACCTGGAGACGTTAGTCGAGTTCCTGCGCGCACATCCCGCAACGGTTGCTTATACGGATGCCAACCAGGCGCTGCAGCAATTGGAAAACGGCTCCTGGACAGTTACCGAGCGCAAAGTCGTTTATTCCAATGATTGGAACAATGACGAAGTCCTGGTTCGAAACCTTGCCCCGGTGATTTGTTTCATGCACGAAAAGCAGGCCCTGGAAAAGAGTGGCTGGTTCGACGAGACCCTCGATCGCCACGAGGACTGGGATTTGTGGATCAGGCTTTCACGGCAATTACCCTTTATTCACCTGCCGGAGGTAACGTGCGAATTCAGTTTCCGCAACGATGGCTCCTCGATGACCGGACAGGGGGCGGCTCGCTTTCTCTCGACCATGGAGCGCATTCACGCGCGCTATGAGTCGATGGTGCAGAACAGGCCTGACCTGCTTTACGCCCAATGGCTCGCTCGAGAGGGCTTGTTTACCACGGGTCAATCCAGCGCGGCTGATGGTTCTTCATCGCCGCGAGTGAGCGGGGCTCCGGTTTCGCAGTTTCTCCCGCCTCAAGCTGATTTTGACGAAGAGCGGTATTTAGACCAGAACCCGGATGTCGCGGAGGCCGTGCGCCAAGGCTCGTTGAAATCGGGTTGGAGTCATTTTCGGCAATCGGGCGTGTGTGAAAAGCGGCGATGGTTTCACCGTAGTGCCACGCCTTCCATCCCCGGTCGAGCTCAAAGGAGCCGCCGCGAATGTCGAGCCGTCTCTATTGTCATCCCGGTTTTTAACCGCCTGGACATGACCCAGCGCTGTTTGCGTTCCATTCAGACCCATTCGGCTGAAGTCGATTACGAAGTCATTGTCGTTGATAACTGCTCGACTGATGGGACCGCGGAATGGGTCCGGCAGTTTGGCAGGGATTGCGATCGCGTTCGGCTGATCCAGAACCCAAAGAACCTTGGCTTTGCCAGGGCGAGCAACCAGGGAGCCGAAGCGGCACGGGGAAGATATGTGATCTTCCTTAACAACGATACTGAAGTGCTGAGCGGTTGGTTGCCTCCAATGATTTCAGTTGTCCAGCAGGACCCATCCGTCGGCGCCGTGGGCTGCAAATTGTTGTTTCCGGACCGCACGATCCAGCACGCTGGAGTGGTTATTTCTGTTCAGGCCGCCACCGGCCACATTGGGCCTTTCCACATCTATTACAAGCAGCCTTCGGATTTGCCGGATGCAAACCAGTTGCGGGAGTACAATGTATGCACCGGCGCCTGTCTCCTATTGCCCAAAGCTCTGATCGAGGAACTAAACGGGTTCGATGAGGAGTTTTGGAACGGATATGAGGACGTTGACCTTTGCCTTCGTGTGAGAGAGAAGGGGCTGCGCGTCGTTTATCAACCCGCCACCGTCGTAGTTCACTACGAGTCGCAGAGTGGAGCCGAGCGATTCAGCAAAGAGCAAAGGAACATCGACCTGTTGCAGAAGAAGTGGCGCCAAAAAGTCGCCCCGGATGTCATCGTCGCGCCTGACGGTAAAGCCCGGCTTCAGCCCACCACTGGAATCCGGCCCTATCAGGCCCGACCTGCCATGAGCCAGACCGCTCCCGGGCTTCAAGGAGGCGCGATGCCTCTGGTCACGATCGTCATTCCCACTTTTAACAACCTGCCTTTGACCAAGCAGTGCCTGGCTTCGATCTACCAAGACAGCTCCTGGAACGCCTTGGAAATTGTCATCGTCGATAATGGTTCGACCGACGGCACCAGAGTATTCCTGGGCAACGAAGAACAGGCCGGCCGATTGCGCGCTATTCTCAACGAGACCAACAAAGGTTTTGCGCATGCCTGCAACCAGGGGGCGCGCGCTGCGCGCGGCAAATACGTTATCTTTTTAAACAACGACACTGAAGTCAGGCCGGGCTGGCTCCAACCCCTGGTCGGCACCGCCGAAGCCGACAACGCCGTCGGTGCTGTGGGTGCCAAATTGCTTTTTCCGGATAATACCATCCAGCATGCGGGCGTTGTCCTGCTCGATGATCGCAAGCTTGGGGATCCTTTGCTCGCCCGCCATGTTTTCGAACGTGCCGCACACGACCACCCAGGCGCCAATCGGCCCATGTGCTATCAAGCCTTGACCGGCGCATGCCTGCTTGTGCCCGCAAAGCTCTTCCAGGATTTGGGCGGCTTTGATGAGGGTTACTGGAATGGCTATGAGGACGTCGACTTGTGCTTGCGGATCGCAAAAGCAGGGCGGCTTTGCGTTTACCAGCCGGCCTGCGTCGTTTTGCACCGCGAATCTCAAAGCGGACCCGAACGCTTTCGCAAAACCCGCGAGAATGTTGCACGGCTGCACCAGAAATGGCTTGGCCAGGTAAATGTGGACTTCATCGCCGGCCTCGAGGGAGCGTTCGTCAAAACACCGAACGATGCGATTCGGCCTTACTCCTACCCACTACAAACGCCGGCCGCCGCGTGCCAGGTTTCCATCGTAATCCCCGTACTCAATCAACTCGAACATACGCGCAAATGCCTCGAAAGCATTGCTGCCAGTACTCCGCTGCCTCATGAAATCATTGTTGTGGACAACGGCTCAACCGATACGACCCCGGAATTCCTGAATCAATGGAAAGCCAGTCATCCCAACCTTACCGTCATTCGCAACTCGCGAAACGTGGGGTTTGCCGCGGCCAACAACCAGGCGTTTTCTATCGCTCGTGGTGCCAATGTTCTCCTGCTCAACAATGACACCATCGTCGCCCCGGGGTGGCTGGAAGGATTGTTGCGAGTTTTGGATCGATATCCCGAGGTAGGAATTGTAGGTCCAGTCTCGAACAACGTTTCCGGACCGCAAATGGCCGCGGGCGTTGACTACCCTGGCATCACGCACTTGCCCGTTTTCGCTGCCGCATGGGCCAATACCCATCGAGATGAATCCTTTGAAACACCGCGGGCGGTTGGTTTTTGTCTGCTGCTGCGCCGCGCCGTCCTGGAACGAATCGGCGGGCTGGATGAGAGTTTTGGTTCCGGCAATTTTGAGGACGACGATTTTTGCATTCGCGCTCGAATTGCCGGCTTCCGCGTTCGAATAGCGAAAGATGTTTTCATTCACCACACCGGCAGTCAAACCTTCAAAGGTTCCCGGATCAATTACCGGGAAGCGATGCACCGCAACTGGGACATTTTCCGCACGAAATGGAAACTGCCTGCTGAAGTCACGCTTGGGAACGGCTACCCGGTGCCGAACCGGCTCCCTGACGGGGTTGATTTGAAGATCGAGGTCCCTCCACTGGAAATCACGCACGAAAGCGACGGGGCCGGTTGTTGGCGAGAAAAGGTGAGCAAACCCGCCGCGCCGGCGAAAAGGCCGACGCCCCCCGTGGCGCTGGTTGGCAACCTCGAAGAAGCTCGTGCTCAGTTTGCCCAAAAACAGTGGGCAGCGTCCTGGACTTCCGCCACGACTGCCGTTCTGGCCCGGCCTTATCATCCCGAGGCGTATTTGTTACTGGCTGAAATAGCGGCAGCGGCCGGCGACGGGCAAACGGCTCGAAGCTGTGCGCACCAGGCCAAGGCAATGGCGCCCGATTGGCGAGCTCCCCGCCAATTCCTTCAGAAATCATTGAAAGGCAAAGCCCGTCCGGAGTGGCTCCAAAAACCGGATTGGGTTTTGCAGCCGCCGGGGACTGCGCAGCATCCGCCGCGAATTACGATTTGTCTGATCGCCAGGAATGAAGAGAAGTTTTTAGCACAATGCCTGCAATCCATTAAGGACATCGCGTTTCAGATTGTGGTTGTGGACACCGGCTCCACCGATCGCACCGCTGAAATTGCGAAATCGTTCGGCGCCGAGGTGTATTCATTTGCATGGTGCGACGATTTTAGCGCGGCTCGAAACGCCGCGCTGGAGCACGCGCGTGGAGATTGGGTGCTGGTCCTCGACGCGGACGAGGAACTCCCACCCGCTCAACACGCGCGGCTCCGTGCCGATCTCAAAAACAGTAAGTCCATAGGGTTCCGGTTGCCCTTAATCAACCGGTGCCAGGAGGCTGAGGGTTGCTCTTGCGTGCCCCGTTTGTTTCGCAACGCGCCGGGAGTTTATTACTACGGCCGAATTCATGAACAGGTTTTCCCCAGTATTGTTGAGATAGGGAAAGAATGGGGTCTCGGCACTGCCGTGGGCACCGCGGAGTTGCTCCATCACGGGTACCTGCAGGAAATCGTCAGCGAACGCAACAAAATCGAGCGCAATCTTAACTTGCTCCGCAAGGCCGTGGAAGAATGTCCGGGCGACGCCAATCTGGAAATGAATCTGGGCCTGGAATGGACCCGCTCAGGCGACCTCGACAAAGGCCTGGTCCACTATCGGCGCGCCTTCCAAATCATGTCTGCCGATGCGCGGACCGGATCGGCGCCTGAATTGCGCGAGGCTTTGCTGACGCAATTCACGTCACATTTGTACAAGCGCAGGGCGCACGACGAAATTGTTTCGGTATTGACCTCGCCATTAGCGAAGGCCGGTGGGCTTTCAGCCTCGCTCCATTTTGCCCTGGGGCTGGCCAGCTTCGAGCTGCAAAAGTATGAGCAAGCCGCGGAGCAGATGAGGCAGTGCCTGGCTAAACGCCGGCAACAAGCTCTCTCCCCAATTAACACGGACATCCTGACGGCGGCCCCCGCACATTGCCTGGCTATGAGCCTGGCCAAATCCGGCGACTTCGCCGCCGCTGAGAAGATGTTCCAGGCCGGAATGAAAGAAACGGGACGCGTTGAGGACTTGATGTTGGATTACGCCAGGTTTCTCGAGGAAAGAAATCGGCCTGTCGAGGCATTCAATCTTCTGCATCAGTGGGTGACCCAGAATTCGGCATGCGTGAAGGCCTGGCGCATCGGTGGCAGAATCGCGTTGAGTCGCCCGGATTTTCTCGAATTCGCATGCGACTGGACCGCTGAGGCGATTCGGCATTTGCCGAAAGACGCTGAAATCATGGCGCAGCGGGCCGAAGCGTTGCTTTTGACGCGGCACATCGCGCAAGCGGCGGAGCTTTGGCAAGCGGTGGCCAAGGAAACACTTCAGCCGCGAGCCGAGGCCGCTTGGCTAATTTGTGAGCTGGTGCAGGACCGGCCATTGGGCAGTTTCGAGCCTGAACAGCAATTTGGCTCGATCAGCCGCGAGTTTATTGCGTGGTATCAGCGGTGTCTAGTCATGGGCGGGCAAGAGATCGTCGGTTGCCTCAATGGGCGCATTAACGCGTTGCGCTGCGTCCTGCCGGCCGCGGCCGATATGCTCGAAGCGGCGCTGAGCGAAGCGGAGAAGCAGCCTGTGAATGCCGAAGCGTGCATGGCCTGAAATCAGTAACGGAGTTTTGTTAACATCTGCCCGGCGGGTTCATAGCCCAGCGCAGATGCTTGCTCAAAGCAGGCCAGCGCCTTTTCCTTTTCACCAAAAACATGGTACAAAAGGCCCAGGTTGTACTGAGCCAAAAAAGATCCGCTGCCCCGCACGCTTTTGTAGGTTTCGGTTTCGCCGAGCGCCAGGCAACGGTTGAACGACTTTTCGATCTGCGGCAACTCGGCCCCGTGTTTCCCAGGGTTGCTTCGAATCAGGTTCATGTAGAACAACCCTCGGACTAGGTAAAAATCCGGGAAGTCAGCCAGGAGTGGTTCCGCCTTTTGCAGGACTTGCAGGCCGGTTTCATACCGTTTCAGCTCCATGAGCGCGTACAGATAATCAACGACCAGGTTTGGGGCGAAAGGTTCATCCAAGCGCGACGTGGCATAGGCCTTTTGCAGGCAGTCACAGGCCTGTTCAGGCCGGTTCAAGCTCGTGTATTCCAAGGCCAGTTGGAATAGGAAATACGAGTTGTCGGGGCTGCTTCGAAGTTGTTCCTGTAAAAGCTTCACGTTGCGATCCGACTTCGAGGTCTCGAGGTAACCGTCATGCCAGAGTTCGCCTTTTAAATTCTTGCGCGGCAGGCTGGAAACCAATTGCTCATGAATCCGGCCTTCGAACCGGGCTCCCCGTGGGAACAGTCGCGACACGAAGGTTTGTGAACGGAGTAACTGGCTATTCCGTTTGAATTCACTGATGATTTTCAGCCGGCCGACTGAGGGGCGCCCGGTCACAAACGAGCAGATTTCCGAAGCCAGCTCCTTGCTCGCATATTCATCCGCATCCAGGACCAGGATCCAATCGCCGGTCGCCTGGTCCAGCGCGAAGTTCCTTGCTGCGGAGAAATCGTTGGTCCAGGCAAAGTGAAAAATCCTGGCTCCAAACTGTTTGGCGATCGAAACGGTGCCATCGGACGACCCTGTGTCCGCGACCACGATTTCATCAACTGCCCCGCGGATGCTCTCGAGGCAGCGGGCGAGGCATCGCTCCTCGTTTTTAACGATGAGGGCAAGGGTGAGTCTTACGGTGTCGCCGGGCATCCGGTAGGGAGATTAGCAGTAGACCGTTAACGAGTGACCAATCGGGTGAGCCCGGTGATGGGCGAGCAGATTCTCAATGTAGGCAGCGTTGAGCCGTTGACCCTCCGGCACTAGCAACAAGCCGTTTTGGCTGTAAATGGCATGGGCCAGTATCATACCCGGAACGAGTTCTTTAAACGCAATCTCCCTCTGACGCGCGGGCAATCCGGCTTCCGGCAACGCGCTCAGAAGCACGCGCACCGCTTGTGGATCGAAGAGCGTGCCTGCGCCAGCCTGCAGGTCTTGCATCGCTTTTGCCGGCGGGGAGTCGCTTGAGGCGTAGCTCACCGCGGCGGCCAGCAGCCTGGCCAGCCACTCCGGTTCCTCGCCTTTTAATCCGTCGGGATAGCCGCGGCCATCGTGTCTCTCGTGGTGTCCGCGGATGATTCGTCCGGTGCGCGCGAACCGTTTGTCAGTTGCCAGCAGTTCTTCGGCGCGCCCGGGATGTTGTCGAATCTGTGCCCATTGTTCCTCCCCGATTTCATGAGGCGGTCTCTGCCAGGTCGCAATCAAATCGCGAGGCAGAGCGAGCAATCCCACGTCGTACAGCCGCGCCGCGCTTTCAAGAGTGTGCCGATCTTCGGCGTCCAGCTTCAATACCTCCGAAATGGCCTGGCACACTTTTGTCACGCATCGGGCCTGCGCGCCAAGCCTCGGACAAAACGTGTCCAGCATCCCTACGGCGCGTTCGAGCCACAGTGTCTCCTCGAACAGTCCGGTTTGGCGCAATTCCTCGAGTTGACGCGTTTGGGTGTCAAAGGCTTTGCCGGTTGTTTCGAGCTGCTTCCTTGCCTCAGCAAGCTGGGCGTTCGCCATGCCAGCCTCCTCCTCCAACCGCGCCGTATGGCGCATCAACTCGTAGCGTTGGCGCGCGTTGCTGACGGTGGCGAGGAACTCCTCTCGAATCCACGGTTTGACTATGAAGCGGAAAATTTCGCCCTGGTTAATGGAATGAATCACCGTGTCGAGGTCAAGCACCCCCGTGATCAGGATGCGAGTCGCCATCGGTTGCGCCCGCCGCGCCTCGGCCAAAAGTTCCAGCCCGGAAAGTCCCGGCATTTTCTGGTCGGTAATGATGACCGAGAACGCGTTGCTCTTAAGTTGCTGCATCGCGGCCAACGGGTCCGATAAGGCAACAACTTCATATCCAGCCTGGCGCAGGATTTCTCCCAGGGCCAGGACGATGAGCGGCTCGTCATCGACGACCAGGACGGGAGCGGTGTCGCGTGCGGGATTCATTCGCCCAAAATGGATCGAAGGCGGTTCAGAAATTCCTGTGGTCCTACGTCAAACGGGATGACCTCGTCACAACTCCGCAGGATCGCAGGGGACAATTCATCGGCGTTTCCGCTGATTAACTTCACCACGCTCTTGAGGGGCAATTTGTGCGCGCGGATTCGCTGGCAAAGCACCACCTCTTCCGAAGCCGCGCCCGGGCTTAACACAACCAGTCCGGTGAACTGATAGTGGGGCGCGTGGAGCGCTTCGACGGACGCGGCTTCCCCCGTGGCTGGAACCGCGTAATAACCGCTTCGCCGCAGTAAGGAAACGACATGGTCCAGGGGGTCGCCTGCCGGCCCGGCCACGAGCAGCGTGTGGCGCTTCGGCTGATCCGGTTTTGAGGGTTCTTGCGTTTGCGACAAGTCCGCCTGGGCGAACCACAAATGGAACGTTGATCCAGCGCCTTCCTTGGTTTCGACGGAGATTGCCGCGCCGTGTTTTTCGACAAACAGCCGCGCGTTGTACAGGCCGAGACCCGAG
Organism: Verrucomicrobiia bacterium; assembly: GCA_035294005.1. Lineage (GTDB taxonomy): Bacteria > Verrucomicrobiota > Verrucomicrobiia > Limisphaerales > UBA8199 > JANXQE01. The sequence goes on along the minus strand of DATGLT010000018.1, from coordinate 5,857 downwards.
CCTTTGCCCATCGGTTTGGTGGTAAAGAATGGGTCAAATATCGATCCCAGGAACCGGGCCGGTATGCCCGTCCCTGTGTCCTGCACGGACATGCTAATAATAGGAGCGCGGGGGCGGATCCCTTGCAGGTTGTCCGCCGCAGGCAAGTCGTCATGCCTGCCGGTTTTAAAAATGAGATCTCCCCCGTCGGGCATCGCATCGGCCGCGTTCAAGGCCAGGTTTATAATCACTTGCTGCAGTTCAACCGCATCCACGTACAATGGCAACTGGCCGGGGCACAAATCGGACTTAAGGTTGACACGCCGGGGCAGGACTTTTTGCAGCAGGTCCTTCAGGCTCGTTATCGCTTCGTTCAGGTCATGGTAGTTTTTCTCGCCGGGTATGCCCTGGTGCAATTGGCGGATCCGATGGGCCAGCCGGCTGGCCTGCATCGCTGTCTCTCGAATCAAGCTCAACCCGCTGCGCAACGAACTGTCCGCCTCCAAACTCGACTCGAAGGTTTCGCTCAAGCCCACAATTCCCGTCATGATATTGCAGAAGTCATGCGCCAGGCCCAGGGTCAGGATTCCAAGGTTCTCCCGCCAGGACATGTTTAAGAGACGCCGTTCGGCCACCGTTTGACGGGTGATATCGAGCCAAATCCCTTCGAATCCCAGGATCAGCCCGTTTGCCGTCCGCAGCGTTCGCCGATGTTCCCACAGGTACGTCACACGGCCCGTTTGGGCATGACGAATTCTGTACGTGCTGGTGATTCCGGCCGATGATTCAGGCGAGGTGCGGAGCCGGTTCATGAGCTGCGCGGCATCGGCTTCGTGGACAATTTCCCAAAAATACTTCGATTGACGTCGAAACTCCGAGGCGGGTATTCCCGTGAGTTCTTCGATTCGGGGGCTTACAAAAACAAAGCTGAAATCGGGACGTTGGCTGAAAATGATGCCGGGCCAGCGGTTCATCAGGTTGTCCAGTTGGGTTTCCGATCGCATCATTCGCTGGAATGCCTGGTCGCTGAAAACTCTGCCCCAGCGGCTCTCAGGAAAAAGTTCCTCCAGTTCCGGAACCGGCGGCATCACGGACTCGAAATGCAGCACCCTGGTGCCGGCGTGGGCCGCGAGTTCCACGGTCAGACGTTCCGTCCCGGTCCCGTTGCTGCCGGACAGCTCTAGACGGTCGAAGCCTTCGGCGCGTGAGATAAAACTTTGCAGCACAGCTTCCCACTCGGCGTGACGCTTCCCAAGGAGGCCGGGCAAGGACTGCCCGCTCACATTGGCCGCGGAGATCCCCAACCACGCGGCGAACGCCTCATTTACGGCCACGACTTTGCCGTCTGCCTCCACAATTGCGCTGCCGCTGGCCAACCAGGTGTCGGAGGACAATCTCAAATCCGGCGTAACGGGGCGGTCGTTTTGAGCCGAATGGATCGAACGGTCCGGGGGGCAATCTGGTTGAGTCATTACAGGAGCGCTCGCCGCTTTGAATTCGTGACACGCCAATACGCCGGTCGCGCGGCGGGACCTATCTTAAATTCACATGGGGAGCTGTCGATCAGACCGGGAAATTATTAGTGCATGGCAAGACCGTTACAAGGAGATACTAACCCGGCCTGAAAACGTGCCGGGCGGGCAAGCGCCGCGCCCACACGCGCTCAGGAATAGGAACTCCAGCCGCTGGGTGCGGCGGGCGCATACGAGCGTTGGATCCCGCGCAGGTTCCGACTGGCTCGCGTCACGTTTTCGATGTGGTGGGAGAGCTTTTCGCGTCGTTGCTGGAGAGCGGCCAGGTTACGGCGTTGCAGTTCGATGAGTTCCAGGACAATCGAACGTTGCGACGGCCTTTTCGGAAAAGGATCTTCCGCCGAGCGGGACTGGAGCGTGAGTTCGTCGATGGTAGCGCGCAGCGCGGTGATCGATTTCTGGCAGTCGATGACAAACGACCAGTTGCCGGACCGAATCGCGTGACCCTCGGCCTCTGCGAGCCGCCGCCATTCCGCGAGCGCCCTGGGGAGACTTCCGGGGTGGTCCATAGGCCTAGAACGCCGGTTCGGAAGCGGCCGCCAGGGGGGCGGTCGGCGCGTCGCGCATTTCGGGAACGGTTTCCCCGCGAAGCATGGTTGCCCAAGCTTCCCGCAGGACAGTCAAGTGCCGGATCACTTCGTCGATTCCGGCGCGCTGTTTTTTCAAATTGCTGCTGTGAATGAGCCGGTCAAAGTATTCGTAAAGGCGGTGCAGCGTCATGGCCAGTTCGCCCCCGCGGTCAAGGTCCAGGGCGAAGTCCAGTTCGCGGATGATTTCGCGCGCCCGCTGCAGGTTGTTATTTACCGCCATGTTGAGTTCGCCCGGGTCATCGCATTGGAACCCGCTGAGCGCGCGGTCTAGGAACCGCAGGGCGCCGTCATAAAGCATGAGAATGACTTGTCCCGGTGGGGCGGTCAGAGTTGCGGTTTGGTGATAGGATCTCCAGGGGTTTGCGGCAGGCATGAAATTTCAGGTCCGAGGTTGGGTTTCCTTATTGTGTAAGCTTAATGGCCAGCAAATGAGCTATGCCGTTGAGCAATTCATCGGGGGGATATTTTACATCCGAAAGAGCCTGTTGAACCGATTGCATCTGGTCTGGCCGGGTCAGCGCCATATCATTCAATTTCCGCTGCAACTCCGCCATGCCTTGGAGGGGCGGTTGTTCGGGCGCGGTCGCCGGCTGTGGCCCTTTGGCCTGGGTGTTTACCCGGGCGACGGGGACCTGATTTGGACTGAACTCGATTTCCATACCATCTTAGCGGTTCCGGAACCGGTTTCGGTTCCCACTTTAGCACTCTTGCCTATTATCGGTTCATTGAGCGAAAACTTGAGACGTTTTTTCACCATTCCGGCAGGGTAGCCAGGAGCCTTGCCGCGGCGTATTGCCCGAATTGCCTGGGACAATTTTCCATAACCCACTCGTCCGGCCGGGGGCCACAACCCGCCCATTGCCCCAACTGGTAATGACGCGCGCCCGCCTGGACCCCGGGACGGTTCGCATCGAAAATTTCATCTCCCGCCCAGATCGTTGCCCGAGTCCGCGTGTCCACCAGGCGCATCTTCCATCCGACAGCGAGTGGCGCGTAGCCGTGGAATACGGTCAGCGTGCAGAAAAGGACCGCATCGCAGCCCTTTGTTTCGTTCAACCACGAAAATAAGTCCCGGGGCAGGGCATCTTCACAGGTCCAGGCCCTTTTGCCGGTCTTGACCTGGAGCACCTCGGAGGTGATGGCGGTAATCTCAAACCGATGCGTTTTTTGCAATTCGTCGCGCAGAATGGGTTCCAACGCGTCGCGCCCGGCCACCACCTCGGGCGCGGCTGGATCGCAATACAATGGCAGCATCCCCACGCGCCGAACATTCGGTGGCAGGGCTGCGCCCGAGCCAAACACGTTTTGCGGGGTGTAAGGCGCGGTTAGCACGTGCCCTGGGGGGCGCGGCAGGGCGCAACCGGCCAGAAGAAGCAAAGACCCGGCGAGCCATGCAAACGGGTGGAGTAACTGCCGCAGCCCGGCGGTGGACTTGTATCTTATTTCGCCCTTCACAGTGTGCCGTTATTGATTTGCTGCGTCAGGTAGCTCATCTGCTGATTGATCTGGGCTTGGGCCTGCTCCATTGCTTGGAACTCAGTGGTCCACCGCGCAGAATCAGAGGTAATCGTCTTTTCAAGCGCCGCCACCTGTTGGTCGATCGACTGGCTTTGCGTTGTGAGATTCGCCTGGTGTTGCGTCAAGGTCCCATTGTCGCCAACAGTGTTGGTGAGGAAATTGTCCAATTGCACGGCCAGACCATTCTTGGGATCGGCAAACAGGCTCTGGACATGGGACAAGTTGCTCGTCAATGCATTCGTCAGCGCTGTGGTGTCTGAGATCGCAATGGTGTTATTCTGGCCATTGGTTTGAATTCCAAGGTCCGCCAGTTGGTTCAATGAACTTGGCAGGCCAGCCAACGCAGAAGGAGCAAAGCTCAATGACCGGAGGCTCGAGGCAATTCCGTTGGCAGAGGGATCTGCCGCCAGGATACCCGCGGTGACTTTGCCGCTCGAATCCGTTGAGCTTGACGTCTGGCTCGAGATATATGTCTGAACGCTGTTATACGCGCTCACGAAATTCTGAATAGCCGTCTGAACCTTGCCGGTATCGGACGAAACTGTGACCGTGCTGATGCCTTTGGCGAGAGCGGTTACGGAAAGGCCCGTAATATTCGAGCTGCTTTGGCTGATCGTGTTGGATTGGCTAACCAGCTGGGTCGAACCTCCGTTTAACGTATACAGGAGGTTTTGCCCGCGCGCCAGAGCGCCGGAAGCAAGCCCGGTTGCGGCGAGGAAATTGCCGGTAACATCGTGCGCGGCGATCCCAACGTCGCCTGTCGTCCGATTTGTCAAAACAAACCCGTCCGTTTGCGCATTGTAGGAGGCAGTCACTCCGGCTGCGGAAGCATTGATGCGGTCGATGATATTTTGGATCGAATCACTTGACACATTGTAGGAGATGGCGACTCCGTTGATTGTAAATTGTCCCTGGCCCGTGGTGTCACCGGTGACGGCGGTTCGGAGATTGGAATCGGCGAGGTTGGCATTGAGCAATACGCTGCCCAGGGCCGAATGGCTGGTAACCGAGCCGGTGCCGTTGTTATAAAGCTGGGCGACCTGGAGGAAGTTGCTGGTGTCGGTGGCGCTGCCCAGAACGATTGGCGAGCTCGAGGTCAGCGTGATTTTATCGGAGGTGGGCTGGCCGGGGGTCGAATTATAGCTGGCGGCCACGGCGTTGCCGGTGGCGGCTGCAATTTTGCCAAAAACCTGCTGGAGCGAGTCTGTCGTCGCAATAGTAACCTGCTGGCCATTGACGGTGAAGGTTCCGGCTGTAATCGGCGTGGCGAACCCGGCGCTGCCGATGGTCACGTTGGCCAGGTTGCCATCGCTGCTAATCGCCGCTCCAACATCGGTTGTGCCGTTCAATTGCGCGGCCGTTGCCAACTGCGTGACATTGAAAGTGAAAGATCCCAAGGTTGCGCCATTGACCGCTGTGGCGGTGCTCAGAGTCGGGTCTGAAGATGCCGCTGCAGCGCTGCTGTAGAGGGTCGGGTCCTTGAGCGCCTGCACGTCGGTTTGAAGCGTTGTCAGCAACGATTTGATTTGGCCAAACGCAGCGTTTTGCAGGTTAAGAGTCGCCTGGTGGCTTTGCCACTGGGTTTCGGGGGCTCTCTCCGCGCTCGCCAATTCCTGAACGAGGGTCTTCCAATCAAGGCCCGAGGCCAAACCCGACAGCGATAGGTCTACGCCATTTGTTGCCATATAGTGCTCTTGACTAGCTTAATCCATTCCAGTGCCCTGATATCTTCTCTGAAAAGGCCCGGACGGCGGGCTGCCGTCCGGGCGTGAATTAACGTTTCACCCGATCACTGGGCGGCTCCTTACTGAAGGAGTCGCAAAGCGGATTGGGGGAGCGCGTTTGCCTGCGCCAACATCGCGGTGCCGGACTGGACCAGGATGTTGTATTTGGCGTAGTTTGTACTTTCCTGGGCGACGTCCACATCCATGATGCGGCTATTCGCGGCGGAAAGGTTGTTTTGCAGCGTTCCGAGCTGATCACTGTGCATCTGCAACCGTTCGATATTCGAGCCGATATTGGCGCGATCGCTTGCCAGTTGCGTGATGGCCGATTTGACGTCGTTCAACGCCTGGGTGGCATTCGTGCTGACGTTGTCCCCGGCGGCAGTCGTGTAGGTAGAAGCGCCAAGGTTAACACCAGCCATGGTGAACGTATTGGCATCGCTATCCGTTGTGACTGCATGGCCCACCCCGTTGAAGAGGGTCACGCCGTTGAACGTCTTGGTAGCCACGTCAT